>JAZRDK010000118.1:0-14184 GCA_045660225.1 Candidatus Scatosoma sp. | reverse complement strand
CGTCTTTCGACAATCAATACCACGCGCGACATTTGGCGTATATCGGCAGTATCAACGACGATATTTTGGATATGGACGACGTCGCGTTGGAACTATTGGGCGAACTTGCTCAGCTTTATCCGCAATGCTTGACCGAACGCTACGGTATCACGGATTTTTCCGAAAAGCTTGGTATGTACGAAGCGGTTTGCAAACGTAGGGGCTTTATTTTCCGTGGTGGCGAATACGATTACGAGCGTGGCGCAAAGGCGATTATCGACGATTTTAGAAAAGGAAGAATCGGCAAAATTTGCTTAGAAAGTGCGAAGGATTATCCTGATTTTGAATTTTAAGGGGCTGTGACAATGAAAAAAGTTTGGGACGCAAACGAAAAGCTGAGATACGAGCGCGCGCTTTTGGAAAAGGGATATCGATATATTGCAGGCGTGGACGAAGTGGGCAGGGGGCCGTTGGCAGGGCCCGTCGTTTGCTCGGCGGTGATTATGCCCTTAGACGAAGCGTCGATTATCGTGGGTGTGGACGACAGTAAAAAGTTGTCCGCAAAAAAACGCGAAGCGTTGGCGGAAGAAATTAAAAAACGCGCCATTGCCTATACCGTGGTCGAGATTAGCGAAAAAGTCATCGATGAAATCAATATTTTAGAAGCGACGAAACTGGGTATGAAACAGGCGCTTGAAAGTTTAAGCATTGCGCCGGATATGGTACTTACGGACGGGAATATGACGCTGAATATTGACTTTCCGCAACGTAGTATCGTGCACGGCGACGCGTTGTCCTATTCCATCGGCTCGGCGAGTATCGTTGCCAAGGTACATAGGGACGCGATGATGGACGAGTACGCGAAGGAATACCCTTATTACGATTTCGAATCGAACAAGGGTTACGGCACGGCAAAACATATTCAAGGAATTAAGGAGCACGGATTATGCCCGATTCACCGCAGGACGTTCACAAAAAAGTTTTAGGCGCAAAGGGCGAGAAAGCCGTTGCTACGTACTTGAAAAAGTTGGGGATGAAGATTTTAGAACGGAATTTTCGCACCCCGTTTGGCGAAGCGGATTTAATCGTGCAAGACGGCGACGAAATTGCGTTTGTAGAAGTAAAAACGCGCACGGGCGACGGGTACGGCGCGCCGAGTGAAGCGGTTACGGCGGAAAAGCGAAAGCGTTATCGTCTTATCGCCAAGACGTACTGGCTGAAAACGCGAGAAGAACCAAACGCACGATTCGACGTTGCCGAAGTGTACGCAGACGGGCATATTACATATATCAAGCACGCGTTCTATTAACGATAAAACCGACGAAAAAAGAGCCTTTTCGACGAAAGGCTTTTTTATTTTGTCCTAAGGCGTTTGGTATAATAGTTTTCCAAACGGATAGGCGGTTGTTTATGACGGTATATATCGAGTACGCGTTTTTGCAAAATTTCCTATTTGACGGACTTTTACTTTGGCTTTCTTTATGCGTTGCAGGGACAAAGCCGAAGTGGTTTCTGCTTGTTTTCTCGTCCGTTCTTGGCGCGTGTTTTTCCTTAATTTACCCGTTTATATCGCTAAACGCCACGCTGTTATTTTGCTTAAAAACCGCCGTGGCGTCGCTTTTGACGTTGACGGCGTACGGGCGTGTAAAAACGAGAAAGCACAGGGGCAGGTATGCGTTGACCACCGTCTTCTTCTTTGCGTTCACCTTCGTTTTCGGCGGTGTGATGACGTATTTTGGCGTAAAAACGGCGTGGGGAAGTTTGATAAGTTTCGTTTTACTGACGATAGGCGCGCGCTGGACAATCAAAACGTTGCAAAAGCGGAGCTTAATTCGGCAATTTACCTATCCTTGCGTTATTACGTTCAAGGGCAGGATGGTCAACGCGGACGGATTTTTCGACAGCGGAAACGGCGCGGAAAAGTTCGGCGTGCCCGTGTGTTTTTTGTCGCCTGATTTGGCGTACGATTTGTTCGACGGTTTTGAAAAACACGCGCAAACGTTTCGTATGACTACCCTTGCAGGCGAAAAGGAAACGCGCCTGTATTTGGGAAACTTAAAAATGTACGACGGTTGCCGATTGCTTTTTGGGGGCGAAGTATATTTCGCGCCGTCCGTGCATATGGTAAGGAAGGAATATAAACTGCTTTTGAACAGGGCGCTTATGGAAGGAGAGCAAGGATGAAGTACAAGTTGTTGTTACGTGCAATTTTCAAAAAATTTTTCCCTAACGACGGGGTGGTAGACTACGTTTGCGGAAGCGGAGAAGCGTTGCCCTTACCCCTTTCCGCAGAAGAAGAAACAGACGCCTTGAAAAAGATGGACGACGCCGATTTTAGAGAACGCGCCAAGGCGAAACTTATCCAACACAACCTTAGGTTGGTGGTGTATATCGCGCGCAAATTCGACAATACGGGCGTGGACAACGACGATTTGATTTCCATCGGCACGATAGGGCTAATCAAAGCAATCAATTCCTTCCGCATAGACAAAAACATAAAGTTGGCAACGTATGCGTCGCGGTGCATTGAAAACGAAATTTTGATGTACCTTCGCCGTAGCGCGAGATTAAAGAGCGAAGTGTCTTTTGACGAGCCGTTAAACACCGATTTTGAAGGAAACGAACTTTTATTGTCCGACGTTTTGGGTACGTCCGCGGACAGCGTTTACGGGGACGTTGAAGCCAACGCGGAAAAGGAGCAATTAAAGGAAGCCTTGAAAAAGCTGAGCGAACGTGAAAGAAAAATTATGTTTTTACGCTTTGGGCTTGGCGGTGGCGAAGAGATGACGCAAAAGGACGTTGCCGACCTTTTGGGGATTTCACAAAGTTATATTTCGCGTTTAGAAAAGAAGATTATTTTACGGCTGAAAAAAGAGATTGCAAAAATGGAATAACGCTCCGCGTATAAAAATTTCTTAAAAGAGCATACTGCATAAACGACGGTTCAACCCGTACCTGCCCCTGCCTTTTACATAAAAAGGAGATGGAAAAGTATGCGAAAAGTAGAAATTTGCGGTGTAGATACGGCTGGACTTCCCAAACTGACGGCAAAAGAAAGCGAAGCGTTGATGCTGAAAATAAAAGCAGGAGACAAGCAGGCGCGCGAGAAATTCATCGTCGGCAATATGCGCCTTGTTTTATCGCTTGTCAAACGGTTTCGTATCAAAAACCTGGGCGTAGACGACGTGTTTCAGGCAGGGTGCGTGGGACTGATTAAAGCCATCGACGGTTTTGACGTCGGCGTTGGCGTAAAGTTTTCCACCTATGCCGTACCGATGATTGTCGGCGAAATCAAACGCTATCTTCGGGACGGAAATTCGCTTCGGGTTTCCCGTTCGATACGCGACACGGCGTACCGTGTTTTGAAAGCGCGCGAAGCGATTGAAGGCAGGGACGAAGAAGCGACGATTGAGAAAATCGCCAAAGAAATGGACGTTGCCGAACGCGAAGTCGTGTACGCCTTAGACGCCATTTCCGACCCCGTTTCTTTGTACGAGCCGGTGTATAATAAGGCAGGCGACACGCTCCTTCTTATGGACCAGCTCTGCGACGAGAAAAACACGGACGAGATTTGGACGGAACACGTCGCGCTTTCCGAAGCGATGGCAAAGCTTGGGGAAAGGGAGAAGAAAATTTTATACCTTCGTTATTATCAAGGCAAAACGCAAACGGAAATTTCGGAAGAAGTCGGCATTTCGCAGGCGCAGGTTTCCCGTCTTGAAAAAAATGCGTTAAAGGACATTAAACTGAATATTTCCTAAGCGTGTGGCACAATGTGCATATGCCTTGCATATACTAAAATAAGAAGTATTTGCGAGGTGGAGTATGGAATTGAGTTTTTCCGAGCTTCGGGAAAAGGAAGTCGTCAACACGAAGGACGGCAGAAAGTTGGGGCGGATTTGCGACGTGTCGCTTTGTTATCCTGACAATAGGTGGATAGGTGTCGTCGTGCCCGACGGCAGAAGCGGTTTTAAGAAGAATTCGCTGTTTATCGATTTGAAAAACGTTGTTAGGATAGGGGAAGACGTCGTGCTTGTCAACGTGGGCTTGCCACAAAAGCCAAATCGATGTAAACGCGGACACGGTGCGCCCGTTTGCGTAGAAAACGGGCAAAACTTCCCCGAAAAAGACGGTAGGAATTTTGAAGAATACGAATAAGATGAGAGAATTTCGGCGCGGACGGATTGTCCGCGCCGAGCTTTTTTCTTTTCCATATTGACAAACAGCCGAAATTTTGCTATACTTATCTTAAAAGATAAGTAACGTATGCACCGTTTTTTAATTTTCACGAAGTTTTCACCCGTTTTTGTTTGAACATTGACAAATTTTGGGTATAGTATAAAAAAACGGACAAGGTTGGATAAGGGGACGCTTATGAAAATTTTAATTGTAGACGACGAAATGATGATACGCGACGTCCTGCGCGAATACGTAGAATTTGAAGGAAACGAAGCCTTCGAGGCAGGCGACGGGATGGAAGCGGTCAAGCTTTGCAGGGAAAACGATTACGACTTGATTTTGATGGACGTGATGATGCCACATTTGGACGGTTTTTCCGCCGTCAAAGAAATCAAAAAGACGAAGGATATTCCCGTCATTATGCTTTCGGCACGCGGTGAAGAATACGACAAACTGTTCGCTTTTGAAATCGGCGTGGACGACTACGTGACGAAACCGTTTTCGCCCAAGGAAGTGATGGCGCGTATCAACGCCGTAACCAAACGCCACCGCGCCAGTGCAAGCGGAAACGAGATTTTGAAATTCGAAGGCCTTGAAATTGATATGGCAGGCAGAAACGTGTACGTGGACGGTGAAAAGGCGGAACTTACGCCCAAGGAATACGAATTGCTCTTTTATCTCGTTAGAAATAAAGGCATCGCTTTGACGAGAGAAAAGCTTTTGTACGACGTTTGGGGTTTTGATTTTTACGGCGACGACAGGACGGTGGACACGCATATCAAAATGCTCCGTGGAAACTTGAAAGAGTATAGAAAATTTATCGTTACCCTGCGTGGGCTTGGCTACAAATTCGAAGAATAAGCATGATGAGAAACACTTTACCAAACGACAACTTAGCGCAAGAGCCCGCCGTTTCTACAAAAAGAAAACGGCGGGATTTTCGCCGTAAACAGCGCAGTACAAGCATATTTTTCCTGCTCTGTTCGTTGTTTGCAGGGTTCTCGCTGATTATCGTTTTGACGTTTGGTTTTACGCAACGTTGGATTGTCAAAGAAACGTATAAACAAGAGGCGGCGTACGCCGTTGCGGACAAGGGCGAAAAAATCAGCGAAGCGTTGTCGCAAGGTCCGCCACCCACCTTTGGCGAAAACAATTACAGCGGTTATTTGCGTCTTTTAAGCGCGAGTTTTCAAGTCAACGCCGTCGTTTTAGACGACAACGGTCAGGTTATTTTCCCGCGTGAGCCGAGTGTGGACGACAGCTCGCCCGAGATAGAAAGCCATTACGACTATTCTCAAAAAATCGACGTGTTAAAAGCGCAACTGGACGGGGATGAAGACGGGGTCGTTTTATACGAAGGCGACGGCGAGTACGTGTACGGCGAACGGTTTATGCTGTACGGCGACACGCCCGTGTATTTATACGTCGGCAACTCGTTAGAGCTGATGGAAACGACGCTCTCGCGTATGGGCGCGCGTATTTTGACGACGGCGCTGTTTATGATAATTTTATCGTTTGCGGTTTCGTTTGCGCTTTCCGGTTGGCTGGTAAATCCGATTACGCAAATGAAGGAAAAGGCACAGGCGCTTGCAAACGGCGATTTCAACGTCGATTTTAGGGGCGGTGAATACGGACGCGAGCTGGTGGAACTTGCCAACGCCCTAAACTTTGCGCGTGACGAGCTGTCGAAAACCGACCGTATGCAAAAGGAACTGATTGCCAACGTTTCGCACGATTTCAAGACGCCACTTACCATGATTAAGGCGTACGCGTCGATGATTGTGGAAATTTCGGGGAATAACCCTGAAAAACGGAACAAGCACGCAGGCGTCATCATCGAAGAAGCCGACCGTCTGACGTCGCTTGTCAGCGACGTGTTGGATTTGTCGAAAATCCGTTCGGATATCGCGCAGTTGCAGTCGGAGAGTTTGGACGTATCCGCTTATCTTGACGAGATTTTGGCAAGATTTTCCTATTTGAAGGAAACGCAGGGTTATCGTTTTGTCGTGGACGTCGACGACGGGCTGAGCACCGTGGCAGGCAAGACGAGCATAGGCCAGGCGTTATACAATTTAATCGGCAACGCCGTCAACTATACGGGCGAAGACAAAACCGTGTACGTTTCCTTAAAACGCCAGGACGAAAACACCTTCCGCTTTGCGGTGAAGGATACGGGCGCAGGCATTAAGCCTGAAGAACTGGGTGGAATTTGGGATAGATACTACCGTTCGTCGTCCGCGCACAAACGTCCGGTCAGCGGTACAGGGTTAGGGCTTTCGATTGTGAAGGCAATCCTCGAAAAACACGGGTTTTTGTTTGGTGTAGAAAGCGAAGAAGGGAAAGGCAGTACGTTTTACGTCTTATTCCCGCTGATAAAATCGGTTGACAACGCCGAAAATTAGGCGTATAATAATCGTACAACGACATATTTTCTTTGGGGCAAGGTGTAAATCCTTACCGGCAGTACAGTCTGCGAAGGAAACGCTTTGGCGTTTCCCCGACTTGGTGTAATTCCAAGACCGACGGTGATTTCAGCAAAACGCTGGATAAGTCTGGATGGAAAAAGAAGGGGCGGTTTTCCGCCCGTACGCGAAGCGTGTTTTTCCGCGCCCCGATAGCATATCGGGGCGTTTTCTTATGAAAATAGGTTGGCGAAAAACAACTTGGAAGGTGGAGTATGCAACAAAAAAACAGTTTGCGCGCAAGGCTTAGCGCAAAACGGTTGGCGTTGATGGCAATATTCGTCGCGCTGTCCTACGTCGTCAGCTTTTTGGAGATTCCGATGCCGATTTTCGGCGCAGAGTTTCTAAAACTTGATTTCGGCAACGTGTTTATCGTCTTAATATCCTTTTTACTTGGACCTGTCGAAGGCTTGGCGGTGTGTTTTTTGAAGGAAAGTTTGCGCTGTTTGACGTCGTCGTCGCTTTGCGCCGGCGAGTTGGCGAATTTTATGATTACGGGCGCGTACCTTGTGTTGCCTGCGACGGTTTACCGTTATAAAAAGACGTTAAAGACGGTGATTGCGACGCTTTGTACGGCGTGTTTGATTGCGACGGGAACGGCGCTTCTTGCCAACCGATTTATCATTTTCCCGACGTTTGCGTTTTTGTTTGGTGGCAGTATTTACGGCATGACGGTAGAAGAAGCGTTTTCCACGTTTTGGCTTGCCGTACTGATTTTCAATCTTGTCAAGACCGTCCTGGTTGGCGCGCTTACGATGCTCCTTTACAAGCGTCTTTCTAATTTTTTGAAAAAATGGAAAATTTGAAGAAATTACGGCGTTTTATTTGCAAAAATCGGCGGAAGGTATTATAATAAAAGTATGCTTACTTATCTATCAAAATCGAGAGAAGAAACGATGGCGTTTGCCGTCGAATACGCGAAAACCCTGCGTGCGGGCGACGTCGTCTTGCTGGACGGGGATATGGGCGCGGGCAAGACGGTGTTCACCAAAGGCGTTGCTAAGGGTTTGGGTATCGAAGAAGAAGTGACCAGCCCCACTTACGCGTATATGAACGATTACGACGGACGGCTTTTTCATTACGATTGCTATCGCATCGAATCGGTGGCGCAGGCGGAAGGGCTTGGGCTTGGCGACTATTTTGATATGGGCGGTATTTGTATCGTTGAGTGGTCGCAAAACATTGCGCCGTTGTTGCCGAAAAAATGCAAACGCGTTGTCATTAAAAAACTTGGCGAAAACGAACGGGAAATTTCCTATTAAGGGGTAGATATGAAAAACTTTTTGGCGGTGGATACCAGCGGAAATCATTTGGCAGTCGTCGTAGGGAAAGGCGAAGAAACTTTTTCCGTATACGTACCCGACTGCGCGATGAAACACTCCGTTTCCGTAATGCCTGCGGTGGACGAAGCGCTTAAAAAAGCGTCGCTTGCTTTGCGTGATTGCGACGTGTTTTCCGCGTGTGTCGGCGCTGGCTCGTTTACGGGGATTCGCATCGGCATATCCGTTGCAAAAGGGTTTTGTCTTGCCACAAAAAAACCCTCCTTGCCCGTAACTTCTTTCGACGTCATTGCGTATAATGGTGTAGAAGACGCGGGCAAAAAACTGTGCCTTGTCGACGCTTTGCACGACGCGTACTACGTTTGCGGTTACGAGAACGGCGAAATTTCCTATCCGCCTGCGTATTTGGAGGAAGCGGAAGTGCTTGCGCTTGTGGACGAAGGCTATCGCTTATACGCCACGTCGGCGTTACCGATTGAAGAAAAGGCGACGGTTGTCAAGGTCGACCCCGTGCAGGGCTTAAACTTGGCGGTTAGAAAACGCATAAAAGAAGGCGCTGTTGGCGAGTTGGGGGCGCTGTACGTTAGAAAGAGCTCGGCAGAGCTGAATTTGGGAAAATGACGGGGGCAGGTACGGGTTTATGATAGAAATTCGCTCTTGGACTCGCGAAGATATTCCTACCGTTTCGGCGCTTGAGAAGGATTGTTTTTCCGACCCGTGGTCGACGGCGGACTTTGAAGGCGCGTTTGATTCCGCCGTGACGGAAGGCTTGGTTTTGATAAACGACGGTCAGCTCGTGGGGTACGCTTTGCTTGCGTCGGTGTTAGAAGACGCGGACGTTGCAAACGTTGCCGTTGCACCGAACTATAGAAAAAAAGGGTTTGGGAAAACGCTTTTGAAGGCGCTTTTAGACAGGGCGAAAGAGAAGGGCGTTTTGCGTGTGTTTTTGGAAGTACGCGTGTCCAACGCGCCTGCCATCGCTTTGTATAAAAGCTTTGGGTTTGAAAGCGTCAACGTAAGAAAAAGATATTATCCTGACGGCGAAGACGCCTTTTTGATGGCGCTTGCATTATAAAATACGGAGGGGCGTAAAAACGGTTTCTTTATCCGACGTTTCGTACGTACAAAAGGGGAAGGGAAAGGACGTCGTGTTTTTGCACGGCTATCTTTCTTCTAAGGAAGCGTTCAGCGCGCAGATTGCGTATTTTTCAAAATTCTACAAAGTTACTGCCATCGATTTTTTGGGGTTTGGACACAGTAGCGCCTTGACAAAACCTTTTTCCGTGGACGATTACGCGAACTGGACGAAGGAAGTTTTGCTTGCCTTAGGCGTCAAAAAACCGCACGTTATCGCGCACTCGTTCGGTTGCAGGGTGGCGGTGAAACTCGCCTGTAAAGACGCGGATTTTTTCGACAAAATCGTGTTGACGGGCCCGGCAGGCGTTATACTTGGGCGTGGGGTTACCTATCACTTAAAGGTAAAAACCTATCGTTTCGTGCGTCGGTTTGCGCCGAATTTCGCCCGTCGGCGTTTCGGAAGCGCGGAATATAAAACGTTGTCGCCGATTATGCAGGAAAGTTATAAAAAAATCGTCAATGAAGACCTTCGCGACAACGCGCGAAGGGTGGAAAACGAAACGCTGATTTTGGAAGGGGCGCAGGACACGACGACACCGCTTGCCGAAGCCAAGGCGTATGAAACTTGCATGAAAAACGCACAATTGAAAGTCATTGACGGCGGACATTTTGCCTTCGTCGAACGTCCCCTTCAATTCAACCTAAACGTAGAGGAATTTTTATATGTTTAACGTGTGGGAAAAAATTATCGTTTGTCTTATCGTTTCCGTGCTTGCCTGTATGGCGATGCGGAAACCGCTGGGCGCAATGCAACAAAGCGGTTATAAAAACCGCGTGTTTTTGCGTTGGCTTAGGCGCAAAGATAACCTGCTTTTCAATCGCCTTTGCGTTTTGGCGTTGTGTCTTGCGTTGGCGTCGGCGATTACGGCGCTTTGCACGTCCTTCTTCGGTACGAAAGGCGCGGTGGCGTGCTCGTTCGTGGTGTTTTTGGGGCTGATGGTGGCGTATCTGTACGCGGACAAAAAATACGCCTTGAAAGTGAACTTAAAGCCGTCTGGTAGGGCGAACAGACTCTTCTATGCGACGTTGTTTTTCACGGCTTGCGTGACCTATCTTCTCGTCGCGGTTTTAGACGCGCTTGCGTATATTAACGGCTCGAAACTTTACGCCTTAATCGCGTTTGTACCCCTTGCAATTTTGCCCGTTCTTATGCCGTATATGATGTGCCTTGCAAACCTTTCCATCGGTTGGGCGGAGAATTTACGCAACGGAAAATTTGTGAAACGGGCAGGGCAGGTATTAGACGAAACGCAAATTATTCGCATCGGCGTCGTAGGCAGTTACGGCAAAACGTCGGTAAAAAACATCTTAAAAACGTTGTTGGAAGAAAAATATTTGGTGGTGGCAACGCCCGAATCTTACAATACGCCGATAGGCATTGCCAAAACGGTATTCTCGCCTGATTTTACGGGCAAGCAAATTTTTATTGCGGAAATGGGCGCTCGCAAAGTAGGCGATATTGCCCAGCTTTGTGATTTGGTAAAACCCGATTACGCGTTGTTTACAGGCGTATGCAGTCAGCACGTCGAAACGTTTGGCGCAAAGGAAAATATCTTTAAGGAAAAGAGCGAGATTTTGCGTTATCCCGTCAAAAAAGCGGTGTGTGGCGCAGGCTTGAAGGAATACGATTTAGACGCGTTCGGCAAGGACAAAGTGATGGTTTTAGACGAAAACGCGACGGCGGGTACGGAATTTTTTGCCACGGAAACGCACCTTCAAATCCAGATAAACGGCAAGAAATTTCAGGGCAAAACTGCTTTGCTTGGCAGGGCGGCGGCAGAGAATATCGCGCTTTGTTTGGCGCTTTGTATCGAGCTTGGATTAACGGAAGAAGAGCTTGCGCGCGGTATGGAAAAATTGCAACCGATTCCGCACAGACTGCAACTTATCGATGCAAACGGCGTGTACGTTTTGGACGACGGGTACAACGCAAATCCCAAGGGCGCGAAGGAAGCGATAGACGCTTTACAAAGATTTTCGAACCGCAAATGTATCGTGACGCCGGGGATTGTGGAATGTGGCGTCTTGGAAGAAGAAATCAACGCAGAGCTTGGCAAAGAGATTGCGCTTGCTAACGTTGACAAGGTAATTTTAGTAGGCGAAACGTTGGTGACGGCGGTGATGGACGGGTATTTGAAGGCAGGCGGAAAAAGGTCGGCAATCGAAAAAGCAAACACGCTGTCCCTGGCGACGGAAAAACTCAAAGAGTGGGTAAAGGCAGGCGACGCCGTATTGTTTTTGAACGATTTGCCCGACGTATATTAACGAGAAAAACGAAAGAAGCACCAAAGCAAAGACTAATTGCGGAGGTGTTTTTTTATGCGAAAGGTGGCGGTGTTTTTCGGTGGGAAGTCGTGTGAAAACGAAATTTCTATTTTGACGGGCGTGTTTGTTTTAAGCCTAATCGACAGGGAGAAGTTCGTGCCGTTTCCCGTGTACTTACATACGGACGGCGGTATGTATACGTCGGAGAAAATGTTTGACTTAAACGTGTTTCGTGAAAAGAAATATTCGTCGTTCGAGCGCGTCTTTTTCGACGGTGGCGTTGTCTACGCGTTGTGCGGAGCGAAGAAAAAAATCAAACGCCTTGGAAAAATCGACGTTGCGATGAACTGTTGCCACGGCGGGCTTGGGGAAGGTGGTGGTGTGTCCGCTTTGTGCGAGTGGAACTCTATCCCGTTGGCGTCGCCCGATTTGACGGCGTCGGGCGTATTTATGGACAAATGCACGACGAAACTGATTGCGCGCGCCCTAAATATCCCCACCGTCGATTCGATTAGAGTCAACGAAAAAGATTATGAAAAACGTGGCGCGTTTTTGTTAAGGAGTGTGGAAAGACGGCTAAAATACCCCGTCGTCGTCAAGCCGGCGCGCTTAGGCTCGTCCATAGGCATTACGCTGGCGCGGACGGAAGAAGAAACGAAAAGGGCGTTACAAACGGCGTTTCAACTCGATTCGTTGGCGCTGATTGAACGGTTTTTGCCCGATAAAAAGGACGTCAACTGTGGCGCATATTCGTTAGACGGCGAAATTTTCGTGTCCGAGCCAGAGTACGCGTTTGGCGAAGGCATCTATTCGTTTGAAGACAAATACGTTAAGCGTAAGTCGGATGATAGGCAGGCAATTTCCTTAAAAGAAGGGGGCAGGGTTGCGTTGAACGGCGAATTACGCGACAAAATCCGCGCGTATACAAGGACGGTGTATAAGCGTATGAACTTGAACGGCGCGGTGCGGATGGACTTTTTGGTCAGCGAAGGGAAAGCGTATCTTTGCGAAGTGAACACCGTGCCCGGTTCGCTTGCTTATTATTTGTTTTGCGAGAGAATCGTGGACGCGAAAAACTTTGTTTCCGCCTTGCTTGGCGACGCGTTGACACGGGGCGGAGAAAGGGAAAAAATGGTGCTTTCGACGGGGATTTTGCAATCCGTGCGTTGGCGGAATAAGTAAAAAAGCGACCTACGGCGTGGAAAAACTGCGCCGTAGGTTTACCTTTTAGGTAAAATATCGTCAAAACCATCAAAAAAAGTATTGCAATTTCCCGTTCTTTTTGCTATACTGTAAAGGATAAAAAGAAAATATGGAGCAAAAGTATGGCAACGGTTGAATTTACCGACAAAGTGCGAATCTTAATTAAAGCCGGCGACGGTGGCGACGGTATGAATTCCTTCAAGGCGTATAAAGGGAAACCTGCGTGTGGACCCGACGGCGGTGACGGCGGTAGGGGCGGAAACGTCTATTTCGTAGGCGATAAAGATATGAACGACTTGTTCCCTTTCCGTTTTACGTCCAAATATTTCGCGGAAAAAGGCGAAATGGGTGGTACGCAAAAATGCTTTGGTAAAAGCGGTAAGGATATGATTATCAAAGTGCCCTTGGGCACGCTTGTCCGTGACGAAGAAACAGGTCGTTTAATTTGCGACGTCTTTGAAGACGGGCAAAAAGTGTTGGTGGCGCGCGGTGGCAACGGCGGTAAGGGTAACGTCCGCTTTACGACGGCGCGCAGACACGCGCCCAACTTCGCGCAAAAGGGCGAAAAGGTGAAACAACACTACGTCGTTTTGGAATTGAAAGTCATTGCAGACGTCGGTTTGGTAGGCTTTCCGAACGTTGGCAAAAGCACCTTGCTTTCGAAAATTTCGTCCGCAAGGCCGAAGATTGCCAACTACCATTTCACTACGCTTTCGCCTAACCTTGGCGTAGTTAGATACTATGAAAAATCCTTCGTGGCGGCGGATATCCCCGGCCTTATTGAAGGCGCGTCTAAGGGCGCAGGCTTAGGACACGATTTCCTTCGCCATATCGAACGTACGCGTATGCTTTGCCACGTCGTCGATATTTCCGGTTGCGAAGGTCGCGACCCTATCGAAGATTTCAAAAAAATCAACGCCGAACTTTCCGAATTCAGCGAAACGCTCTCTTCGATTCCGCAGGTCGTCGTTTGCAACAAGTGCGACGTGTACGGCGCAGAAGAAAATTTGAAGGCGTTCAAGAAAAAGTACGGCAGAAAATATAAAATTTATCCCTTGACCGCGGTGACGGGCGAAGGCACGAAAGAACTTTTAGAAGGCATTTTGTCCGTTTTGGAAACCTTGCCCCCTGTCGAGCCGATTCCCGTTGACGAAGAATTTGAATACAAAGCAAACGACGATTTAAGCTTTGAAATCTTCAAAGACGAAGAAGGCGTTTACGTCGTCGTGGGCGGTTTGGTGGACATGCTTTGTCGCAACGTCGCCTTAAACAACCCCGATTCCATGCTCTATTTCCAAAAAGTGCTCCGTCTTCGCGGTGTCATCAAAGAACTCGTCAAAATGGGTTGTCAGGAAGGGGATACTGTGTCGATTGGCGACGTCGAATTCGATTTTATCCCGTAAAGACGTATATACTTCGCAATACTGCGTCGTGGTGCGCGTTTTCTTGGTCACGTACGTCTAAGTACGCTCCCGTCGAAAATGCTCCCACTCCTTGTCTTGCTCGTATCTACGCCTTTACGACGAGATAAGTAAAGACGTATATACTTCGCATTTCATCGTCGAAACTTGCGTTTTGCTCAGTCACGTACGTTTAAGTACGCTCCTATCGCAAAGCCACGTTTCTCCTTGAACTGCTCGTATCTACGCCTTTACGACGAGATAAGTACGCTCCCGTCG
>JAZRDK010000117.1:0-2620 GCA_045660225.1 Candidatus Scatosoma sp. | reverse complement strand
GCTTAATGCGTCCGTTGCAAAAAATATCGTTGCTTACCGTGAGGCAAACGGTAAGTTTATCTCGAGAAAACAACTCTTAAAAGTGCCTAAACTTGGCGAGAAAGCGTATACGCAATGCGCAGGTTTCCTTCGTGTCGACTGTGGTAAAAATATTTTAGACAACACCGCGGTGCACCCTGAATCGTACGAAAAAGCGGAAAAACTGCTTTCCTTGTTCTCGTACACGACGAAGGACGTAAAGGATGGTAAAATTGCCGATTTGCGCCAAAAAATCAAGGCGTACGGCGAAGAAAAAGTCGCAAGAGAAACCGAGCTCGATAAAGCTACGCTCAGCGACATCGTAACCGAGCTTATGAAACCAGGCAGGGATATCCGCGACGCGTTGCCTCCGCCGATGCTCCGTAAGGACATTATGGGCATTGAAGATTTGAAGGTGGGTATGGAAGTGACGGGTACGGTAAGAAACGTCGTTGACTTCGGTGCTTTTATCGATATCGGCGTACACCAAGACGGGCTTGTGCATATTTCCGAGATTACGGATAGGTATATCCGCCACCCGTCGGAAGTGTTAAAGGTAGGGCAAATCGTGCAGGCAAGGGTCAAGGACGTAGACGTTAAAAAGAACCGCATAGGCTTGACGATGAAAAAGAAGAATAGTTAAGGTAAAACGCTTGACTTTTTTTCAGTTTTGTATTAAAATTGAATTGTTAAGTTGAAAAACTTGCAATTTACGGAGGAAAATATTTATGTTAGAAAAAATTCAAAGCATGCTTGCAGACGCACTCAACGTACCCGTTGAAAAAGTAACCCCCGACGCAAAAATCGTTGAAGATTTGGGCGCGGATTCCTTGGACGTCGTTGAACTTTTAAGCCAGCTCGAAGACGAGCTCAACATCGTAATCCCCGATGAAGACGCTGAACAGCTTTCGACGGTAGCTGACGTTGCTGCGGCAATTGAAAAACTCGTAAAATAAAAAATAAACGCCTTTGCAAAAAGCAAGGGCTTTTATTTTTGGTTAAAGTTGGTTTTTAGACGTATTTTCGCGCGGAAACGTTTGCCTTAAACGTTTTTATATGGTATAATAACCAAGGATTATAAACTAAGAGGTGTTTTGATGTTACAAGTAACCGGCGTATCCCTTCAATTTGGCAGTAAAAAGCTGTTTGAAGACGTCAATTTGAAATTCACGAAAGGAAACTGCTACGGCATTATCGGGGCAAACGGCGCAGGCAAGTCTACCTTCTTGAAGGTGCTTTCCGGCGAAATCGAACCGCAAAAGGGCTACGTTTCGATGGACAAAAACGAGCGTATGTCCGTGCTCCAACAAAACCAAAATATGTACGACAACGAAACCGTACTTCGTACCGTTATGCTCGGCTATAAACGTCTTGTCGAAATCATGGACGAAAAGGACGCGCTGTATATGAAACCCGACTTTTCGGAAGAAGACGGCGTAAAAGCGGCGGAACTTGAAAGTGAGTTTGCGGAAATGAACGGCTACGACGCGGAATTCCAAGCGGCTCAACTTTTGAACGCGCTCGACATCACCGACGATATGCACTATCTTTTGATGAGCGAGTTGGATGCAAAACAAAAGGTGCATGTTTTGTTGGCCCAGGCGCTTTTCGGCGACCCCGACGTGCTTTTGTTGGACGAACCTACCAACAACTTGGACATTAAGACGGTAAGATGGTTGGAAAACTATTTGATGGACTTTGAAAACACCATCATCATCGTTTCGCACAATCGTCACTTCCTTAATAAGGTATGTACGAACATTTGCGACGTCGACTTCGGCAAAATTAACATGTACGTCGGCAACTACGATTTTTGGTATCAAACCAGCCAGTTGCTTGCTCGTCAACAAAAGGAACAGAACAAGAAAGCGGAACAACGCGCGAAAGAATTGCAAGAATTTATCGCTCGATTTGCTGCAAACGCGTCGAAATCCCGTCAGGCAACGTCGCGTAAAAAGGAACTTGAAAAACTCACCATCAACGACTTTAAGCCGTCGCTTCGTAAATATCCGTATATTGATTTCAAATTTGAAAAGGATATCGGCAACGACATTTTGATGGTAGAAGGCTTGACGAAGGAAGGCTATTTCACCGACCTTTCGTTCACCGTCCAACACGATGAAAAAATCGGGATTGTTTCGGACAAGAGTACGACGGTTACGATGCTCTACGACATTTTGATGGGCAAGGAGCAACCCGACGCGGGTACGATTCGTTGGGGTAAAACCATTTCCGTTTCCTATTTCCCGCAAAACAACAACGAATATTTCTTGAATTGTGATTTAAACCTTGTCGAGTGGCTTTCGCAATATTCCAACGACCATTACGAAGAATATCTTCGCGGTTGGCTTGGCAGAATGCTCTTCTCCGGCGAAGAAGCGTTGAAACAAGCGAAGGTGCTCTCCGGTGGCGAAAAGGTACGTTGTATGCTTGCGAAAATGATGCTCGAAGGCAGCAATTTCCTTATCTTTGACGAGCCGACCAACCACCTTGACTTGGAATCGATTACCGCGCTCAACAACGGTTTAAGCAATTATAAGGGCGGTATGCTTTTGACTTCGCACGACCAAGAACTTATGAACACCGTTGCAAACCGTATCAT
>JAZRDK010000116.1:0-4254 GCA_045660225.1 Candidatus Scatosoma sp. | reverse complement strand
TAACCATAATAACCAGTCTTTCGCCCGCGATTTCACGGATTAAGTCCATAATTTGGACGCTCGTTTCCGTGTCCAAAGCGCCCGTAGGTTCGTCCGCGAGCAAGATTTCAGGATTATTGACGAGCGCGCGCGCAATGGCGACGCGTTGCATCTGTCCGCCCGAAAGCTGGTTGGGGCGTTTTTTCATTTCCTTTTCAAGCCCTACCCTTTTCAACGCTTCTTCTGCGCGTTGGCGTCTTTCCGCCTTGGAAATACCTGCAATCGTCAACGCAATTTCAACGTTGCCGAGTACCGATTGATGGGGAATTAAGTTGTAGGATTGGAAAACGAAACCTATGCGGTGGTTACGATAAGAATCCCAGTCCCTGTCCTTATATTCTTTCGTAGACTTGCCGTTGATGACCAAGTCGCCCGAAGTGTATTTGTCCAAACCGCCGATGATATTCAAAAGCGTCGTTTTTCCGCAACCGGACGCGCCGAGTATGGACACGAATTCGTTTCTGCGGAAGGACAACGTAACGCCTTTCAAGGCGTGTACCGTTTGACCAACCGTCTTGTAATCTTTTTTTACGTCAATAAGTCGCAACATTTCTCTCTACCCCAAACAATTATTTTTCGTCTTTCGTTTCGTTTTTATGTTTTTCGAAAACGTCTAAAAACACGTCGAGTTCATCGCACAGTCTTTCAAAACGTTCTTCGCCGTATTCGTCGACGACGTCGCCGATGCGTAAGCGACATTCCTTCAAAATTTTTGCGTACGCAGACTGCGTTTCTTGCGTGACTTCGATATACGCAATTTTCTTGTCTACCAAGTCCGAAACGCGTCTAACGACGCCCTGTTCTTCCAAACGGCTGACGATTTGCGACACCGCCGAACGCGTAATATTAAGCCTATCGGCAAGCTTTGTGGAAATCAAACGCTGACCACATCGTTTCGCCTCTAAAATCTCGCGCAAAAGACGCATCTCCGTGTCGTTGAATCGGTTGGATTTGCGCGTAACCGCTATCTTTTCCAGCTTTTGAAATAGGTCTAAAGCCACGTTTAAGTGTTTTTCATTTTTCGCCGTATTTTTGTTTGCCATACTTCATTTTCCTTCGTATTTCTTCTATGCGGATATATTATATCCGTTTGCCGTATTTTTGTCAAGCGGTAAACTATATTACTTTGTAAAAATTATGTGAAAACAAGACGTATTTTAAGGCGCGACCCGTTGTTAGTTTGTGAAAAATTTGCAAAAATTATTGTAAAATAGGCGTTTTGACAACGGATTTTTTGCGCAAAGACTTGTCAAACCACTAAAAAAGTGTTACAATAGATGCAACAGGCAAAACTTTGCTTGCTTTGGAGAACGTATGGAAAAATTATCGGAATTTTTGAAACGTAGCTACACCGCTTTCCACACCGTGGAAAACGCGACGCGCTTTTTGATGGAAAACGGGTTTGCGCCCCTTTACGAATCGGAAGACTGGGTGCTTTGTGAAGGCGGAAAATATTTCGTCGTGCGCGACGATAGCAGTTTCGTGGCGTTTACCATCGGCAGTTTGGACGAGTTTTCGTATAAAATCATCGCTTCGCACCCCGATTCGCCTGCGCTGAAATTAAAGGCGAATCCCGTTGCACACTCGGCAGGTTGCGCTACGCTCAACGTCGAGAAATACGGTGGCGGTATTTGGTACACCTTCTTTGACAGACCCTTGAAAATTGCAGGGCGCGTCGTAAAACAGGAAGGCGAACGCTTGAAATCGGAAACGGTGGATTCGACGTACAGCGTCGTTATTCCTTCCCTGGCAATTCACCAAAACCGTGGCGTAAACGACAATTTTACCGTCAACTTGCAAACGGACGTAAAGCCGATTGTTTCCTTGGAAAACGGGGGGCAGGTATCGATTGAAACGCTTTTGGAAGGAATTGCCGGCGAAAACGTGCTCTCGCACGAACTTTTTCTTGTCAACGCGGACACGCCCTATACCTTTGGCGCAAACGACGAGTTTTTTGCGTCGCCGAGAATTGACAATTTAACCAGCGTTTACTCGTCGTTGACGGCGCTTGTCAACGCAAAAGAACGTCCCGGGGTTTGCGTTGTCGCTTGCCTGGACAAAGAAGAAATCGGCAGTGCGGCAGTCAACGGCGCAAACGGAGATTTCTTGTCCGCGACGTTGAAACGCATTGCGTACGCGCTCCGTTTTGACGAAATCGAGTACTTGAAGGCGCTTTCGTCGTCGTTTATGATGTCGGTAGACAACACGCACGCCGTACACCCCAACCATCCTGAAAAATCCGACCCGACGAATCCCGTCGTGCTTGGCGAAGGCATCGCTTTGAAATGGCATGCAGGTGGCGCGTATATCACCAGCGCATCTTCGGGCGCGATTGTGAAAGCGATTGCAAAAAAAGCGGACGTCAAATGCCAAAACTTCTTCAACCGTTCGGATATGCCAAGCGGTAGCACGTTGGGCGTGCTTGCCATCAAACATTTGGGCGTAATCGGCGCGGACGTCGGTATTCCACAGCTGGCTATGCACTCTGCGCAAGAGTGTATTGCAAAAAAGGATTATTCGGCAATGGTCGATTTTCTGACGGAATTTTTCCAGCAGTCGATTGTAAGGGACGGTAAGGATTATCTTTTGAAATAACGAGAAAAGAAAAACGGCTGACCAAGTGGTCAGCCGTTTTGTTTTGCCGTTTTTTATTTAATGAAAGCCTTAAACGCAAGGTAGGTTTCGTAAACGTCCGCTTTGGAAACGACTTCGTAAGGCGCGTGCATCGAAACGACGGCTACGCCGATGTCGATGGTGTCGATGTTCATATTTGCGATGTATTTCGCAACCGTACCGCCACCGCCAACGTCTACTTTACCAAGTTCACCCGTCTGCCAAATCACGCCGTTGTCGTCGAACAACTTACGAAGATAGCCTACGTATTCTGCATCCGCATCGGAAGAACCGCTCTTACCGCGCGCACCCGTGAATTTGGTGACGCCTGCGCCACAGGAAAGCCACGTCGAATTCATTTTTTCGCAAACTTCGGGGAAGTTGGGGTCGTACGCGGCGTTGACGTCCGCGGACAAACACTTCGAGTTGGCACGAATCTCAGCCGACGTTACACCAAACGAGTTTGCGATGGCGTCGATAAGGTCGGTAAAGATTGCGCATTGCATACCCGTCGTGCCTTCACTGCCGATTTCTTCCTTGTCCGCAAGCACGACCATAACCGTTTGGTTGGACGTTTCGCAGTCGAAAAGCGCGGTGTACGCAGGGTAAGAACAAACCCTGTCGTCGTGACCATACGCACCGACGAGCGCACGGTCAAAACCAACGTCTTTTGCCTTGAACGCAGGGACGATAGAAAGTTCTGCGCTTAAGAAATCCGCCTCCGCCATACCGTATTTTGCGTTGAGAATTTTCAAAACGTTTTCTTTTACCGTCTTGTCTTTCTCGTTTTCGGTTGCGGAATAAGGCACGTTGCCAAACCAAACGTTCAGTTGTTCGCCTTCAATACCTTCGCCAAGCGGTTTCGCGTTTTGTTTTGCCGCAAGGTGGGGAAGAAGGTCGCTGATGTAGAACACGGGGTCGTTGTCGTCTTCGCCGATTTTAACTTCGATTTTTTCGCCGTTTTTCAATGCCACTACGCCGTGCAAAGCCAAAGGAATTGCCGTCCATTGATATTTGCGGATACCGCCGTAGTAGTGCGTTTTTGCAAACGCGATGTTTTCGCTTTCGTACAAAGGCACTTGCTTTAAGTCAAGCCTGGGGCTGTCGATATGCGACGCCAAAATACGGATACCGTTTTGTGCAACGTCGTCCGTACCGATACGGATAAGATAAATATTCTTGCCTCTGTTGTTGTAATATACTTTGTCGCCCGCCTTTAATTTCATGCCGAAACGGAAGGGTTTATACCCCTGCTTTTCCGCCTCCGCAACGACGAAGGAACATACTTCGCGTTCGGTTTTGCCTTCGTCTAAGAAGGTTTTATACCCTTCTGCGTACTCGAAAATCGATTGCATAAGTTTTTCGTCCGCTACTTCGTAGACGTTCGTTCTTTTGTAAGCCAGTTCGCTCATATTTTTATCTCCTTAATTGAGTTTGATTTTTTTATTTGTTGCTTTATTTTTTACAAAACGCAAGGTTTGACGCGGTAGTTCCTTCTTCCGTTTTTTTGTTTCTTCCGAAAAACGAAGCAAGACGCGAGAAAGACAAGGAAAACCGTGGCTTTGCGACGGGAGTTTACTTGGCGTAAACGAGCGAGCAAAA
>JAZRDK010000115.1:0-25726 GCA_045660225.1 Candidatus Scatosoma sp. | reverse complement strand
TGTCCGAAACGTTGGGCAGACACGTGCAGTTTAGCGTGATTATCCCACAAAAAAGCACGGGCGGTGAAATCGGTATCGGCAACAACGCGAAGGACGTGAAATATAAGACGTTGCTTTTGTTACACGGGCTCAGCGACGATGATTCTATTTGGCTTCGTCGTACTTCTATCGACCGTTACGCAACCGAGCGTGGCATTGCGGTGATTATGCCCGATGGCGAACGCGGTTTCTATGCCGACAATGCCTACGGCGACAAGTATTATACGTATATTAGCAAGGAAGTGTTGAAGATTGCCCGCGAGTTTTTGCCCCTTTCCGACAAGCGTGAAGACACGTTTATTGCAGGCAACTCAATGGGCGGTTACGGCGCGATTAAAATTGCGCTTAAAAACCCCGACGTTTTCGTCGCAGGCGCAGGACTTTCTTCCGTGGCGGACGTTGACAAGTTTATGAACGAGCGTACGCCACATTTGAAAGAACGGATTTTTGGGTCGATGGACAAAGTCCCTAAAGAAGAAGACTTGTTCGAGCTGGCGAAAGCTTGTGAAAGCAACCCCGTAAAACCGCGCATTTATATGGGCGAAGGGTTTGGCGATTTTATGTACGAAGAAAATATCCGCTTAAAGAACTTGTTTGAAACGCTGGATTACGATTTTACGTACGTGGAAAGCGAAGGTATACATAACTGGGCGTTTTGGGACGAGTATATCCAGCGCGTTTTAAGCTGGATGCTGGATTAAAAACGAAAAACGGCGTTTTCCTATGGGGAAAGCGCCGTTTTGTTTCCGAAAATATCCGATTGTAAATACGTGTCGGGGACGTGTCCGACGATAACCGATTCGCCCACCAAAATTTGCGTGGTGACCGCGAAGTTCTTCGTCCGCGACGGCATTACGATACTGATGTCTGCAACCACGTTTAAGTAAATCGAGTGCTTGGTTTGGTTGATACCCACGCTCTCGAATTCGGACGAGAAACCGCAAGACACGCTACTGACGGGGATGATGCGGAAGGGAATACTCGGTCCAAGCCCCGCCAAAGCTTCAATGCCCGTCAATGCACCGAGCGGAATAGGGATTCCGTTTAGGCTTAGATTTTTTAAGTTGGACTGCGAAATGGACGCCGTGTCGCGCGCGATTTTGTTGATTTTTAAGGGGTTTGCGGAAAAAGAAACGATGTCGCCCGCGTCGTTTTTCGTGATGGTGACAAGGTCTAAATAACGCATATCGTCGCTTAACGTATAGTATACGGCGTCGTTGACGGCGATGGTCGTGGACGCGCGCATCGTCGCTTCGCTGATGGAAATCAGCAGTCGGGTTACGTTGCGCTGGAAGTGGATAAAAAGCAAAAGCGTGACAAGGGAAAGGGCGATAAGAATATACAGCAAGCGTTTTTTACGGCTTGCTTTTTTTCGTGGCTTTTTGCGATAGAAAGGCAGGTCGTATTCTCGAAATTTATTCACGTTGCATCCTTGCCTTCAGCGCGGAAAGTATGCGCTCGTTTCCACTTTCAAAATGCGACGAAAGCAATTTTTTCGCTAAGCGCTCGTCGTCGGCAAGCGCGTGTAATGCGTCGTCAAGACGAAAAAGTTCGCTTTCACGCAAGACGTGGCAAAGTCCTTGGTTTTGGAAATAGCGCGCATTTTGCAGTTGGTCGCCACGCGTCGCGCCTTCAAGCGGAATAAAAAGCGTGGGCTTTTTCAATGCCAACGTTTCAAAAACCGTGCCTGCGCCTGCGCGCGCCACAACGAAGTCTGCGCAGGCGTACGCCGTACCCATGTCCGCGACGAATTCGAATTGCTTGTACTTTTTATAGGTGCTTTTCGTTAAATTTCCCTTGCCTGTAACGTGTAAAATCGTAAAATCCTTCACAAGCGACGGCAGATGTTTTTTAAGGGCGTCGTTGATTTTTTGACTGCCACTGCCACCACCGAAGACAAGGACGACTTTTTCCTTGTCGCCGATGCCAAAAAACCGCCTACCTTCTTCCTTCGTCGGCAGAAATAGACTGCGTCTTACGGGCGCGCCCGTGTATTTGCCGTTTTTCAAACCGTTTGCCGTTTCGGGGAAGGATGTAAACACCCTTTCACACTTTTTCGCGCTGAGTTTGTTGGCAAGTCCAACAGAGAAATCGCTTTCGTGGGCAAAGCACGGAATCCCTAACCGCTTTGCCGCAAACACGACGGGTAAGGCTACGTAACCACCCTTAGAAAAGACGAGATTTGGCGAAATTTGTTTAAGCCCTTTTTCCGCTTTGCGTACGGCGCGGTAAAAGGCAAAGGGGATTTTTATATTGTTTTTCCACGCCGACAAACCGCCACCACGGACGAGTTTTGGACACTCGATTTCGTAAAAAGGGAAATTCCATTTCGACATAATGTCCTTTTCGATGCCAGCCGTACCCATATAACAAAGCGCGATTTTGCCTTCGTGAAAAAGTTCTTCCATCAACGCGACGTTAGGTACGACGTGTCCTGCGCTACCACCGCCCGTAAACAATATTTTTTTCATAGCACCACCTTCTGTATATTATAGACGGCAGGGCGCAAAAATATGCCGTCCGAAACGTTTCGGACGGCATACGTTGTTTACGGATAAAGTTTCAAAAGGTTTTGCGTTTCTTGTTTGACGCGTTCTTGCAGTTTGGTCGGCTCTAAAACGCGTATCCCGTCGCCCAAACTGATAATTTTCTTTACCAGGCTTTCGTCGTCGGGCAGAGTTACGTCGGCGTACCATTGCCCGTTTTTTTGTTGTAAGTTTTCTACGCCCAGCCAGTCTAATGCGTCGACGAAACCCTTTTCGCTGACGGCAAATCGTGCGTCCACCGTCTTTTCCGTCGTCCAGTAGCTGAGCGGAATTTCCTCGCGTCTGACTTGGCGTTTTCTAAACGTTTCGCCTGTTTTCATCGCCGAGTAAATTCTGCCAAGACGGAACAATCGAAAGGCGCGTTGCTTATGGCAAAACGCGTAGACGTACCAAACGCCCTGCTTGAAAACGAGCACGTGCGGTTCGATTTTGCGTTGCGTTTTCTCGCCCGTGCGAGAGCGATATTCCACATCCAAAATTTCCGTTTCCTTCAACGCTTCTTGCACGATGCGTATTTTTTCCGAGAAGTTGCGCGTGTCGCCCCAAGTTCCGCCGTCTACGACGATATTACCCAACTCGCCCGACAGCGTCAAATCGCGCGATTCCGATTTTACCTGCGCCGACAGTTTGCGCTTTGCGGACAAAAACCGTTCTTCGGGCAACTGCGAATACATCGCGCTAAGCGCCTCGATTGCCGATTCGTATTCTTCCGTCGTCATAAACCCAACGGGCAATTTGTAATTGTCGGAAATGCAAATGCCCCCGTTTCTTCCGCGCTTGACGTACACGGGTACGGTCATAGACAAAAGGTCGACGTAACGGTACACCGTTCTCGGCGAAATTTCGTGTTTTTCGGCAAGATAAGTCGCCGTGACTTTGCGCTTAGAAAGAAGGTCGAAAAGAATAGCCAGTAAAATGGCGAATTTCATACGCAAACACTCCTAAAAAATTTTTTTACGGTTTGTAAAAATATTTTAACATATATGACAATTGTTGTCAAGTTTATGGTGGTATAATTTGGTCGAAAAAAGACAAAAGGGGAGAAAAAATGGCGGTTTGTTTTGATTACGAAGCGGAAGAAAGAGAAAGAAGGTTGGCGCGCAAGCGAGAGCGCGCGTACGACGAAGAATTGCTCCGTGGTTTGTGTGGGCGAACGCACGCCGAATCCGTCCGCGATTTTCTTGCGTTTTTGGGGTGCTTGGATGCGCAAAGCCAGGGCGTAACCGCTTGCGAGAGTAGGGCGAAGGAATACGCATATTAAAATGGCGAGAAAAGGTTATAAAATCGGGTTTTTATTACTCGGTTTTTACGTTTTTGGGCGCAAACGCTTGACAAAAAAACAAAAAAAGTGTAAGATAATGTCAACGTAAAACAAGAACGTTTAAGGAGATTTTACTGATGGCAAACGTAATGGATACGCTCCGTGCAAGGGGATTTATCAAGCAGACGGTTTTTGAAGAAGAACTCTATGAAAAACTCGGCAAGGAAAGCGTGCCTTTTTATATCGGTTTCGACCCTACGGCGGATTCGTTGCACGTAGGTCATTTCTTACAACTTATCGCTATGCACCACATGCAACAGGCCGGGCATAAGCCGATTATTCTTATCGGTGGCGGTACGGCAATGGTCGGCGACCCTTCGGGTAGGTCGGATATGCGTTCGATGATGACGAAGGAAACGATTCGCCACAACGTCGAGTGTTTCAAAAAACAAATGTCGAGATTTATCGATTTTGAAGGCGAAAACGGCGCAATCGTCGTGGACAACGCCGACTGGTTGATGAATTTGAATTATATCGATTTCCTGCGCGATATCGGTACGCATTTCTCCGTCAACAAAATGTTGTCGGCGGAGTGCTTTAAGCAACGCTTAGAACGTGGTTTGTCTTTCCTGGAATTCAACTATATGTTGATGCAGGGCTACGATTTCTTGGTGCTTTACAAGAAATACGGTTGCCAGCTCGAGCTGGGTGGCGACGACCAGTGGAGCAATATTTTGGCTGGCGCAAACTTGATTCGTGTCAAGGAACAAAAGCCCGCGTTTGCAATGACGTTCACGCTTTTGACGACGTCGGACGGCAAGAAGATGGGCAAGACGGCAAAGGGCGCGGTTTGGCTTGACGAAAACAAGACCACCCCGTACGAATTCTATCAGTACTGGAGAAATATCGCGGACGAAGACGTCGAAAAGTGTATGAAACTTTTGACCTATCTTCCTTTGGAAGAAGTGGAAGAACTTTGCCGTTATAAAGACGAACGCATCAACAAGGCAAAGGAAGTGCTCGCGTTCGAGCTTACGAAGGAAGTACACGGCGAAGAAAAGGCGACGACTGCGCAAAACCAGGCGCGTTCCGCTTTCGGCGGTGGCAATGCGGAACTTTTGACGAAGGAAGTTTCGGGCGTGGAAACGGTCGTGGACGCTATGGTTGCGTCGGGCGTAGCAAAATCGAAGGGCGAGGCACGCCGTTTGATTGAACAAGGCGGTGTTTCCGTAGACGAAACGAAGGTAACCGATGCGAATATGCAAATTCCTGCCAAGGAATTCGTTTTGCATAAGGGCAAAAAGGTACATTTGAAGATTATCGTAAACTAACGCAAATGCGCGGCTACTTTCGAAGGCGATGCCTTCGGGGGACAGCTGCGCGTTTTTTGAAAATGGGAAAGGGGGATGGACAATGGAAAAATCGGTGCGCGTCGTGTTTTCACGTCACGAAAGCGAAAAAATAATTGAAAAATCCCGTTTTCTCACCTATTCCGCGCACGTTACAAGCGAAGACGAAGCGAAGGCGTTTTTGACGGAAATTCGGCAAAAACACTCGATGGCGACGCACGTTTGCTATGCGTATATTGCGGATAAGTTGGGCAATTTACAGCGTTTTTCCGACGATGGCGAGCCACAGGGTACGGCAGGCGTGCCGATTTTAGAAGTCTTGAAGGCGAAAAAACTTTGTGAAACGGCGGTTGCCGTCGTGCGCTATTTCGGCGGAATTAAGCTGGGCGCAGGTGGGCTTGTACGGGCGTATTCTTCGTCCGCATCCGAGAACTTGGACGGGGCGGATATCCGCGTTTTAGAAGTATGCTCTGAATACGCAATCGAAGTGGACTATACCGGCGTGGACGGGGTACAAAAATACCTTTCAACGCGACCCTGCTCCCTTCTTTCTACCGATTACGGCGCAAGCGTATGCTTTACGGTTGCCGTGAAAAAGACGGAAGAAGACGCGTTTATATCCGCGCTTATAGACTATATGCAGGGCAAAGTAAAAACGGCGAAAGGCAAAGAATATTACGCGCCTTTCAAGGCATAACGAAAACCAACAAGGGGGTAACTTGTATGAAATATTGCAATTTAGGCGACATCAACGCGTCGGCTGTCGTGATGGGCTGTATGCGTATCGCGGAAAAGCCTTTGGCACAAACGGAAAAGGTTATGGTCGAGGCAATGCGCGCAGGCGTCAACACGTTTGATTTGGCGGACGTGTACGCAAACGGCGACTGTGAAAAGATTTTCGGCGTCGCCATCCGTGACTTGGGCGTTGCGCGTAAAGATTACGTCCTGCAAACCAAGTGCGGTATCCGCAAGGACGCGCAGGGTAAAATCAACCGCTTTGATTTCTCGAAAGAACATATTTTGAATTCCGTGGAAGGCAGTTTGAAACGCTTAAATACGGAATATATCGACGTTCTTTTGTTGCATCGTCCCGACACCTTGGTTGAGCCGGACGAAGTAGCCGAAGCGTTCGAACGCCTTCGCGACGACGGAAAAGTGCGCGCGTTTGGCGTCAGTAATTTCTCGGCGTTGCAAATCCAGCTCCTGCGCTCTGCCGGTATCCAAATCGTCGCCAACCAAGTACAGTTCTCGCTGGCGCATACGGCGATGGTGGACACGGGTTTGAACGTGAATATGTACAAAGACGAATCGGTAACGCGTGCAGGCGATACCTTGGAATATTGCAGGCTTAGAAACATTGCGTTGCAGGCTTGGTCGCCCCTTCAGTACGGCTTTTTCGGGGGCGTATTCTTAGGGAGCGAGAAATACCGCGCGCTGAACGAAAAACTTGCCGAGGTTGCCGAAGCGCACGGCGTATCGTCATCGACGATTGCGTTTGCGTGGGTGTTGCGCCACCCTGCGTTTAAGCAGGTGGTTACGGGTACGACTTCGTTCGAGCGCATGCAAGAAGCGTGCAAGGCGGCGGACGTAAAACTTTCGCGTGAAGAGTGGTACGATTTGTACATGTCCGCAGGTAGAATTTTGCCATAATTGCGCGCTTAATGTGCAAAATGTACGATTGAAACGAATAGGTTTGTGAAAATTGCCCATTGTAATTTTTTTTGGGATGTAGTAAAATAGTATTAATGAAAAAATATTGATGACCCAAAGGGTCGTTTAGGAGGAAAATAATATGTCAGGACTTTTGCTGAAAGGCATCAACAAGGTATACCCTTCGGGCGTACAGGCTGTATTCGATTTCTGTTTGGATATCAGAGATAAAGAATTCATCGTTTTGGTAGGCCCTTCCGGTTGCGGTAAATCCACCACCCTTCGTATGATTGCTGGTTTGGAAGAAATTTCTTCTGGTGAACTTTACATCGATGGTAAGCTTGTAAACGACGTAGTTCCCAAAGATAGAGATATCGCGATGGTATTCCAAAACTACGCTTTGTATCCCCACATGTCCGTTTACGACAACATTGCGTTCGGTCTTAAACTTCGCAAAGTACCCAAGGAAATCATTGACCAGAAGGTAAAAGCTGCGGCTGAAATCCTTGGCATCACCGATTACCTTTCGAGAAAGCCGAAGGCACTTTCCGGTGGTCAAAGACAACGTGTTGCTCTTGGTAGAACCATCGTTCGTGAACCCAAAGTATTCCTTTTGGACGAACCTCTTTCCAACTTGGACGCAAAACTTCGTGCTTCGATGAGAACGGAAATTTCCAAACTTCACGCTCGTCTTGCTACGACGTTCATCTACGTTACGCACGACCAGGTAGAAGCTATGACGATGGGTACGCGTATCGTCGTTATGAAAGACGGCTTTATGCAACAGGTTGACACCCCTCAGAACCTTTACGATTATCCTGTAAACCTTTTCGTTGCAGGCTTCATCGGTACGCCTCAGATGAACTTCTTCAAGGAATCCACCTTGACCAGCGAAAACGGCAAAATTTTCGTAAACTTCACGGGCAAGAACAAGATTCTTCTTCCCAAGGAAGTTGCTGCAAGAATTAAGAACGTTAACGAATACATCGACACCGGCAAGACGGTTACGCTCGGCGTACGTCCCGAAGATATTCATCAGGACCAAATGTTCATCGCAAGCTCGCCCGAAACGGTTGTAACCGCGCGTGTTGACGTTATCGAAAAACTTGGTGCTGAAACGCAAATCTATTGCGAACTTGACCACGAAGGTAAAGAAGCGTCCATCATCGACAACGCTACGCAGATGATTGCTAAAATTTCCAGCCGTGCAGTCGTTGCTTTGAACGACGTTATCAACCTTGCGTTCGACGCAAACCACATCCACCTTTTCGACGGCGAAACGGAAGCTTCGATTTTGGAAAGAGATGCAGGTTACGAAGTTATCGAAGAAAACGCAGAAGGCTCGGCGTTCACGCCTCCTACGCCTCAAGAAATGCGCGAACGTATCGCTGCGGCTCGTTCCGTAACGAAGGAAATGAAAGCGCAGGCTAGAAAGGACGCTCGTATGGAAAAACTTGCTACTAAGAGAGCGGCTAAGGCAGCGGCGGAAGAAGCAAAAGCTACGGAAGAAGCTCCCGTAGAAGAAGCTCCCGTAGAAGAAACGAAAGACGAAGAATAATATAGACGTCTAAACGACGCGCCACGGCAAATCGCCGCGGCGCGTTATTTTTATGTGTTTTCGCTTATGCGCTTAAAAAGTCTTACCGCCACCGCCGTCATGTCGTCTTTCGCGACGCCACCGTAGGCTTGTAGTGCGCTTTCTAATAAAGTTTCCGTCAGTTGTTGCGGATTGCGCATCGGCACGCGCTGTAACGCTTGGTACAAATCTGCGGTTGAGCCAAACGCGTCTGCAACTCCGTCGCTGATAAATACGAGTACGTCGTTTTCTTCCAACGCGTACGTCGCCGTTTCAGGGCGTATCGAATCGAGAATCCCAAGCGGTAGACAATGACTTTCCAAAACCTTCACGGCGTTGCCTGAGAGAATAAATCCGATAGGAGAGCCGATTTTGACAACGTCAACGCGACCTTCGTCTAAGTCCACGACGGCGATATCCACGCAAGTAAAACTTTCTTCCTTGTTGAAAGTCATCAACTTATTGACGGCGGACAAAACCAACGCGGACGGCATTTTCGCCTTATAAAAGCTTTCCAAAAGCGCAATCGTTTTTTCGGAAATTTTTTGCGCGTATTCGCCGCTGCCCATGCCGTCCGACAGCGCCACCATAAACTTGCGCTCGTCAATTTTAACGACGGAGTGCGTATCTCCGCTGACCGTTTCGCCTGCTTTTTTCAAAGTAGACACGCCAAACGACGCGTCGAAAAACGGCTTTTTTCTCAAAATACAACAAAACTTATCGCCACTTAGCGTCAAGCGTTCGGATATGGTCATAGTAACGCCAAGCACGTCGCTCGCCACCGTGGCGATTTTTTTCACGTCTGCCTTACCAAAGGTGATTAACGACAGCGTAAGCGAATCTTCGTTTCCAAAAATCAACGTTTCTGAACAAACCACGCCTACCCGTAAAAGTGCGATTTCCAATGCGCGTTCACGTTCGGTATACATAATCAAAGGCTCGCTTTGCTCCAAAGCAAGGTTTTTCAAAATCTCGCTGACGCCCTGCGCCTGACTTGCCAACAGTTTCCTGCCGTTTGCCGCGTTTTCGTGTTCTAACATATACCGCTTATATTCGCCAAGTTGATGATTTAAGGCGTACAATACGCTGTTTTGGTTGACGCAAACGTCGGCAAGCGCGCGCGGTACGTCGATAAGGTTGACTTTGCCTTTTTGACAACCGACGTCAATCAGTCTGTCTAAATTTCCTTTTAGGTTATGCGCCAAACACTCGTCTTTGCGGGGGCATTTGGTGCAAACTTCCGCCAAAACGTTGCCACGAAGGTATTCTTTCGCGCTTTCTTCCGCTTCGTTTGACCCAAGCGTTTGAAACGACGTTTCAATCTCGCGGAATACGGACGACAGTTCAAACAGTTTTTCGCCGATAGACGCGCGGTTGCGGTTGATGGCAATGCGCGAAAGGTGCTTTTCGCGGTAAAAGGCGAACTTGTGCTCGAAAGTGCGGACAAGCGGAGTGGGTAGAAGTACGAAAAACAGGGCAGGCAAAAGCGCGGAAAGGATAGTGGGGACAAGCGCTTGCGTGGGCAACGCGTACAGTCCGTCGGCGAACCCATAGCCGAAAAATACGGCGAGCAGAGCGAAGACGGCAGGCAAACGCCCTGCCTTCATAAACAGCGCGGTGGCGATACCGTAGAAGAAAAATCGTTCTGGTGAAATTCCGAAAACGAGCATCGGTGGTAAGGAAAGGCAAAAGGAAAGGATAAGCGTTGCGCCGTCCGTCGTAAGACAAGAAATCACCAGTAAAATGAAAAAGGCGACACCCGTGTACGCGTTGATGCCCAAAAATCGGCAAAACCCAACCGCGCTTAACGTGAAGAGCAGGGCGCAAAACAGCGTTTCGTCGGCGTGGAGCTTGCATTTCAAAAATTTGATGATAAGCGCGCGCAGTCCAACGGCAAAGACGGTGGAAAGTAAAAAGCAACCGCAGGCGATTAATATTTTTTGGGTAAGCGCGTCGTTTGGAAGGTATGTAAAGGGAAGGACGTACGCGTCAAACGGAGCAAAAGCGACGAATAGCGCAAGTGCAAGCCCAAGCGTTAGGAAAGGCAAAACGCGTGGTTTATGCGGTTGACTCATACGCAGTTTGTTATCGGCGAGAAAACTAAGCGAAAGAAGGATTGCTTGTCCAAGATAGAGCAGTATGATGGTTAAGTTTAGACTAAAAATGCAGGGCAAAAACAAGGCGACGGCGGAAGAAAGTGGCGAGAGCCCTGCCATACACATCGCAAAGGCGAGAGAAAGGGAAAACGGCTCGCCGTTGTCGCCGAGAAAGAACAAAAAGGTGGAAATAAGCAAAAGAAATACGTGTAAAAAGAAACGGGGGAAATTGAACGTTTTTCGTGCGCGCGTCATAAAAAAATCTCCGTAAACAGTTTTCTTTCATTATAGAAAAAAGCGTTTGCGGAAATTTGTATTTGTTTGCCGTTTGTCGGCGCAAAAGGACGAAATTACGGATTGACGGGGAAACCCAAACTGATTAAAATGGCGCGATTGACGCGAAGCATTGTGGCAGGGGGCAATTCGCCGATACGCTCTTTTAGGCGTCGCTTGTCAAGGGTGCGGATTTGTTCTAATAAAATGACGCTGTCTTTCGCAAGTCCGTACGCGGAAGGGAGTTCGATATGCGTGGGCAGTTTTGCCTTATTGATTTTGCTGGTAACCGCCGCCGCAATAATGGTGGGGGAATATTTATTGCCCACGTCGTTTTGCACGACGAGAACGGGTCGAACCCCGCCCTGTTCACTCCCCACGACGGGGGATAAATCCGCATAATACAGTTCACCGCGCTTTACGTTCATACTCACCTCTTTTGAAAACCCAAACACTCTCCTTACTGTATTGTATGTAAAAAACGGGTGTTTAGGTTCGTCGTTTTTTCTTTGTGTTGAATATAGCCAAAGTGCGTTTTCTTTATACAAAAAGACAAAAAAACAACCTGCCATCTACGAAACGTGGGTGGCAGGTATGCGTTGAATATAATTTTACTTAGATAATGCAGGTAGGGTCTTTTTCGGGAAGGGAGTCAAGTTCCGCCTTCTTTTCCGTATAACCTGCTTTGCCGAGAAGGGCGAAGGTTGCCTTCTTGCCTTCTTCGACGCCGGGTTGGTTGAAGGTGTTGATGTTCAGCATTGCGCCTGCGTAAGCGGTTTGCAGTTCGAACAAGAACAAAAGTTGACCCAAAGTGAAAGCGTTCAGCTCAGGAATCCACAACGTATAGTTCATACGGCCTGCCTTCGTCAAGGCGTACGCCGTCGCTGCGTTTTCCGCTTGAATCAATTCTTCCATCGTGTGTCCGCCAAGGAAAGCGACGTCATGGATGTTTTCACAGCCGTGGGGAATCGGCATTTCGCAACCGTATTTCTCCAAGGAAAGGAAGGTGACAACCTTGTCGAAAGGACCTTCGGTGTACAACTGCACTTGAGAGTGTTGGTCGGTTACGCCAAGCGATTTGACGGGCGTTTGACCGACGTTGCATTTCTTGCCGTCCAACGTTTCGTTTTTACCAAGCGATTCCGCCCACAACTGGCAATACCAGTCCGCAAGGAATTTCAAGTTATCGGAATAGGGCATCATAACGCCGACGTTTTTGCCTTCTTCCATCGCCGCAATTTGCAACACCGCGCACATCAACGCAGGGTTGTTTTTCATCGACGGCTTGTTGCAAACGGAATCCATATACGCCGCGCCGGCAAGAAGACCGACGATGTCGATGCCCAGCACCGCCGCGGGCAAAAGACCTACGGGGCAAAGTTGCGAGAATCTACCGCCGACGCCGTCGGGGAGAACGTAGCTCTTAATGCCACCCACTTCGTCGGAAATCTTTTTAAGGTTGCCTTTCTTTTCGTCCGTCGTGAAGATGACGTTGTCTTTGACGTTGACGCCAGCCTTCGTCAAAAGGTCGAGAAGGATTAAGTACTGCGCCATCGTTTCGCTGGTAGCGCCCGATTTCGAAATAACGTTAAAGCAAGTTTTCTCCGGCTCGATAACGTCTAAAAGGTCGCGCATTCTTACGGGGTCGACGTTGTCTTCAACGTAGAATTTCGGGCCTTTTCTCTTAGATTTGGGCAAATCGTTGTAATGCAGGTGGCAAAGCGCGTTAAACGCCATAATCGGACCAAGCGCGCTTCCGCCGATGCCAAGCACGACGAAATATTGAAAGTTTTTTCTGATGTCTTTTGCCGTTTTTTGGATGTCTGCGACGATTTCTTTTTGGTTGTAAGGAAGTTCCGTCCAACCCATATACAATTCGTCTTTGCCACGGTTTTCCTTAACGTAACGGAAAGCGGAGCTTGCCTTCGACGAATAGGAAGCTAATTTTTTTGCCGTGAAACCCTTGTCGCCAAGGAAACGGTCGGTCATGTTGTTGTAATCCAACTTAACGCGCATGGAATTGCGCCATTCTCTCGTTTTGTATCCCATAAGAAACTCCTTTGTTTTTTTGGTATGACACTATTGTGCTCTTTCTTGTCCGCATTGTCAAGGATGCGAAGGTAAAAACTTTTGAAAAAGGCGAAAAAATACAAGAAAGGGCTTAGGCTTTGTCTATTTTTGCGTTTTGTTTTTTGGGCGATGGTTTTCTAAACGACGCAGGCAAAACTCCGCAGGCGAATAGAAAGGCAAGCGAGAAAAACAGTATGCAAGCGCCCGTAAAAATAAGCGCGGTGATTTCGCCGAAAAACGATTTCAAAAGCCCGCTTGAAAACGTGCCGAACAACGACGACAAAAGCGTGGCGATAAGGCACGGCAAAAGCACGGATTTGCCTTCTTTTTTTAGGTTTTTATAGACGGGGCATTGCTTGAAAAGGAAAATAAGGTTGCAAAGCGCCGTTAAAAGGAAACTTAAAAATAGGCCGATAAGGTAGGCGTAGATACCGCAAACGCCCGGCAGGAAAAGTACGCACAATAAAAGACTGCCTGCACCGACGAAATAAAAAGCTAAGGTTTGTTTTTCAAAGCCCATAGAATTGAGCATTGACGTCGTAATCATGGTCAGGCACATCGGCATAAGAATCGGCGCGCTGATTTTAATCAGTCGTCCTGCGTCGGCGTTGGAAAAGGCAATTCGACCAAAATCTTCGCCAAGCGCAAAGAAAAAGGGGATAAGCGCGCACGACACCAAAAAGGAAAAACGCAGTCCGCGTTCGATATTTTTTGTCAATCGAACCGTGTTTTTCTTGTAAAAGTCTTCCGAGAGTTCGGGTACAAGCACCAGCGCCATCGAGCCGATGAGTGTGGACGGGATAAAAAGCACGGGCAAAACCATACCCGAAACGACGCCGAAGGTTGCCGTTGCGTCCGCGTGCGTAAGCCCTGCCCTAATAAGCATAACGGGTAGTAAAACGGCGATGGCGGAATTGACGAGAGAACCGCTTGCGCGGACGGACGTGATAGGCAGGGATGCGTTGAATAGGGGTTTTAGCGCTTTTTTGGGCGATGAGAACCTGCCGTTTTTGACAAGAAAACAGGTCAGGGACGCCGTGAAGGAAAACAGGTAGGAAATAAGGACGGCATAGCTTGCGCGGGTCGCGCCCGAAAGGGGTGTTTGCACACCTCGCAAAAGCAGTACGCCGAAAACGACCATCACCGTTTCTTCGGCGAGTTCAAGAATAGACGGCGTTAAAAAGTTTTTGTTGCCCCAAAAATAGCCACGGAATACGGCGTACACGGACGAAAAACACAGCCCCAGCAATAAAATTTTGAACACGTCGAACGTGCGCGCGTCCGAGAAAAGAAAGGGCAGGCGTTTACCGAACAGGAAAAAGAATAGGCAGACGGGCAGGGTAAGACACAGGCTTGCGACAACGCCGGCGGATACGACGCGCCGACTGGACAAGGGGTCGTTTTCGGCGTTGCTTTTGGAAACCATACGCGAAACGGTGATGGGGATACCGCCCGTACCGACGGTTAGAAACAATGAAAAAAAGGAAAGCGCGACCTGATAAAGCCCCAGCCCTTCCGCGCCGATAAGCCGAGATAAAACGATGCGGTATAAAAAACCGAGCGTGCGTTCGGCAACGGAAAGTCCCGTCACTAAGGTTGCGTTTTTGTAGACGTTGGTGTTCATACCATTATTGTACTTTGCGCGCGTGAAAAATAGAACGATACGGGCGCGTATTGTACGCCCGTGTAAGGTCATAAACTCTTCCAAAGCGCATATATTGATACAAATGCTGAAAACACAACGCGTAAAATTTCATAAAGTGGAAAGTGGTCAAACGCTGAAGGATATAGCCAAAGCGTACGCCGTTTCCGAATTTTTGCTTGCAAAAATCAACCGTCTAACCGCCCAACCAAAGCGTGGGCAAATGCTAATTTTGCCAACGGAAACGGGCAACGCGTATTTGGTGAAGGAAGGGGACACGAAAGCGTTGCTTGCAGGCGACAAGGAAACGTTTCAAAGAAAAAACGGGACGGACGCGTTTTATATCGGTATGCGCGTAATTTTATAGGCACAAAAAAAGTTTGCACGGCATACGATGTACCAAGTAACGATTACGCGAACAACCGAAAAACGGGCAAAACCGCCTTTTCGGATTTATTCGTAACAGGAGGTAAAATTATGTCCTTTTATTCTAATTTCCAGTCGGATAAATGCCCCGGCGCGCTTACGGGCAATCCGCTGAACGGGTTGACGGAAAAGGTTTGCGTGCAGGCAGAAAAGATTTTCGACGCCTGTATTAAGCAAAACCAAATGGAAAATTATGTGCTGACGCTCACAGACGTTACGCCTGCAACGATTACATATCCTTTGACGTTCGTGTCCGCGCGCTCAACGACGTCAACGGCAACGGTGACGAATTTGAACGTCGAACGCCAAGCCGATAGACCGTGCGCAAGGGTGCAGGCAACGGTGTCGATTCCCTTGGAAGTCTTATTCACCGACGCGACGGGTGTGGATGGTAGCGCCACCGCCATCGTTTGTATGCCCGTAGACGTGCTTTTGTACGTACCTGCCCCGTCGATTATCCCCTTCTCGGTGCAAGCGGTGGTCAGCGTCGTCGCGCCCGAAGGCGTGTACAACGCCGAAACGCAGTGCTTTACGGTCAGCCTTTGCAGTACGATTATTTTGAAAATTTCGATGCCTGTCGAAGTGCTTGTCCCCTCGTACGGCTATTGCGTAATTCCGCCCGCGCAGGAATACTCGCAAGAAATTTGTGCAGGATTTTTCGAACTTCCCCTGTATCCGCAGGCAAGACCCCACCCCTGCAAGGGCTGTAAAAACTAAACGAAAAACGACGGCGGACGCAAGTAAGGGCGATGGCGCGTTCGTACGGCGAAAATGCAAAAAGCAAGGCGTAAAACCCTTGCTTTTTTTACGTATAACTGCTATAATACAAGTATGAACGTTTATGCAATCAGCGATTTGCACCTTTCCTTCACCAGCGAAAAACCGATGGATATTTTCGGGGGAAACTGGCAGTCGCATTTTGAAAAAATTAAACAGGACTGGTTGGAAAAGGTGCGCCCTGACGACGTTGTCCTGATTGCCGGCGACATCAGTTGGGCAATGAAACTGGAAGACGCGCTTGTCGATTTGCGCGCGCTTTCGGATTTGCCTGGTAAAAAGGTGTTGATTCGTGGCAATCACGACTACTGGTGGAACGGCATTACCAAACTTCGCGACAACGCCCCTGACGACAGTTTTACGTTTTTGCAGACGGACGCCGTGAAAATAGGCAGGCTCGTTATCGTCGGCTCGCGTGGGTGGACGTGTCCTGGAAGCGCGGATTATACCGAGCAGGACAATAAGTTGTATCTTCGCGAAGCCGAGCGTTTCCGTTTGGCGTTTGCCGACGCGGAAAGGCTGAAAGAAGAGGGCGACGAAGTGGTGGCGATGATTCATTTTCCGCCCTTTAACTTGAAAGGCGAAGATTCGTTGTTCGTCGACTTGTTTGAGAAAAACAACGTCAAAAAAGCGGTGTTTGGGCATATTCACGGCGCAGGGTATTTCCCCTTAAAGACGGAGAAAAACGGAATTGAGTACTACCTTACGTCCTGTGATAAGCTCGCTTTTAAGCTCGTCAAAATATATTGAAAATATATTTATTTTAGAAAAAACGAAAAAGATGGCAAAAAGCGGGCTTTGAACTCTTTACATTGTAAAAAAAAAGTGGTATAATATTAGCCGATAAAACGAAACATCGGAAATCGGCACTTTACGTCTTGAACGTTTCGTTTCAAGGCGTTCTTTTTTATGAAAGGAGAAACTATGCTGAAAAGAAAAGACTTGTTGGGGCTTATCGACCTGACGAAGGAAGAATTGACGGAAATTTTGGACGTCGCCGCGGAAATGAAAATGCGCCTGAAAACGGGCGACAAAAATTTGTCCTACTTAAAAGGCAAAACCGCGACGATTCTCTTTTACGAGAACAGCACGAGAACGCGTACGAGTTTCGAACTCGCCGCGAAATATCTCGGCGCGACGGTGATTAACATCGCCGCAGGCAGTTCGTCGGTGGCAAAGGGCGAAACGCTGGTGGACACGGGCAAAACGTTGGACGCACAGTTGAACGACTTTTTGATTATGCGCCATCCGATGGGCGGTGCGCCTTATCTTCTTGCTAAGGTGGCGAAAGCAGGCGTTTTGAACGCAGGCGACGGCATGAACGAGCATCCCACGCAGGCGCTTTTGGATATGTTGACGATGCGCGAACATTTCGGGAAGTTGGAAGGCTTGAAGGTGGCGATTTTAGGCGACATCAAGCACTCACGCGTGGCGAAATCGAATTTGTTCGGCTTGAAGACGATGGGCGCGGAAGTGCGTATGTATGCACCCGAAACGCTTATCCCTAAGGGCATGGACAAGCTCGGCGCAAAAATTTGCAAATCGAGAGAAGAGGCATTGGACGGTGCGGACGTCGTCATGGGGCTTAGAATCCAGCTGGAAAGACAACAGGCAGGCAACTTCCCGTCCTTGAACGAATACGCGGAATTTTACGGCGTAAACGGAAAACTGCTTTCGTTGGCAAAACCCAACGCCATCGTCATGCACCCCGGGCCTGTAAACCGTGGCGTGGAATTGACGGGTAAGGTCATCGACCACGACAAGAGCCGTATTGAAGAACAAGTCTTCTCGGGTATTGCCGTGCGTATGGCGGTTTTGAAACTTTTGAACGATTATAGAAATTACAACGCTTTGAAATAAAGAAGGGGAGAAAACGGATTATGATTATCAGAAACGGCAATGTAGTATTAAAGGACGAAGTGGTAAAAAAAGACGTCTTGATTGAAGGTGGCAAAATCGTAAAAATCGCGGAAAATATTCCTGCGGACGGCAGCCAAGAAATCGATGCGACGGGCAAACACGTTTTCCCCGGTCTTATCGATATGCACGTGCACCTTCGCGACCCTGGTTATGAACACAAAGAAGACATTGAAAGCGGTTCGAAGGCGGCGATAAAAGGCGGTTTTACGCAAATTTGTTGTATGCCGAACACAAACCCGATTGCAGACAACAAAGTCGTCGTCAGTTATATCAAGCACAAAGCCAACGAAGTCAATCTTTGTAAAGTACATCCCATCGGCGCGATTACGAAAGGCTCGAAAGGGGAACAGCTTGCGGAAATCGGCGAAATGAAAAAGGCAGGCGCGGTGGCAATTTCCGACGACGGCGTGTCCGTAAAGAATTCGCGACTTATGTACCTTGCCATGGAATACGCAAGCGGATTTAATATCAAGTGTCTTTGCCATTGCGAAGACAAGGATTTGGTGGACGGCGGTGTTTGCAACGAAGGGTTAAGTTCTACGATTGCAGGCTTGAAAGGGATTCCCCGTTCCGCAGAAGACATTTTCATTGCGCGCGACATCGCGCTTGCAGAAAGTTTGGACGTGCCCGTGCACATTTGCCACGTTTCCACGCACAGTGGCGTGCGCTTGATTAGAAACGCGAAACAGGCAGGCGTAAAGGTTACGGCGGAAACGTGCCCGCATTACTTCTCGGTGACGGACGACGTGATTCGCTCTTTTGACACGAATACGAAAGTCAATCCCCCGATTCGCGAAGAAATCGACAGACAGGCGATTTTGGAAGGCTTGAAGGACGGTACGCTTGATTGTATCGTTACCGACCACGCCCCCCACCACGTCAACGACAAAAACGTGGAATACAACCTGGCTGCGTTTGGTATCAGCGGTATTGAAACGTCGTTTGGGTTTGCCATTACCTACCTGCACAAGACGGGCGTTTTGACTTTGCCCCAGCTTGCATACAAGATGGCGTATGCGCCTGCGGAAATTTTGAACCTTGACGGTGGCGAAATTAAGGAAGGCTCGGTTGCGGACGTTATGATTGCCGATTTGGACGAAAAATGGACGGTTGAGCCGGAAAAATTCGTCAGCAAGGGCAAGAACAGTCCCTTCGGCGGTTACGAACTGTTCGGCGCGGTGAAATACACCATCGTCGACGGCGAAATCAAGTACGAAGCATAAAGGAGCGTAAGTATGATTACGGACAAGCTTATAGAAAAAATTATCGATATGCAAAACCCCACCTGCGTTGGTTTGGATACGTTGTTCGACTATCTCCCCGACGAAATGAAAGCTGGCGTCAGCACGTTTGAAGGGGTTGCGGAACGCGTCGTTGAATTCAACAAGAAAGTCATCGACAGCGTGTACGACGTAGTGCCTTCCGTGAAGGTGCAAATCGCGTACTATGAAATGTACGGTGTCGCTGGGATGAAGGCGTACGAAGAAACGCTGAAATACGCGACGGAAAAAGACTTAATCGTCATTGCGGACGCAAAGCGTAACGACATCGGCTCGACGGCGTCCTGTTATGCGAAAACCTTCCTTGGCGAAACGTCCGTCAACGACAAGGCGATGCGCGCTTTCCCTTCCGATTACGTAACGGTAAACGGATATTTGGGTACGGACGGTATCGCGCCTTTCGTGGACGAGTGCGTGAAAGGGGATAAGGGTATCTTCGTGCTTGTAAAAACGTCCAACCCTTCGGGTGCGGAAATTCAAAACCTTGTTTTGGACAACGGTATGCCTATGTACGAATACGTGGGTGGTTTGGTGGAAAAATGGGGCGAAAGCACGGTGGGTAAATACGGCTATTCCGCGGTGGGCGCGGTGGTCGGCGCAACACACCCTACGGAAGCGGAACGCCTTAGAAAAGTCCTTCCCCACACCTTCTTCTTAATCCCCGGCTACGGCGCGCAGGGCGGAAACGCGGAAATGCTGAAAAGCTGTTTCGGCGCAGACGGTTTGGGTGGCGTCGTCAACAACTCGCGCGGGATTTTGTGCGCGTACAAGAAAAACGGCGGTACGTACTACGAAGCGGCGCGTCAGGCGTCGATTGCGATGCAAAAAGACTTGTCGGGCGTTATCGGCAAGATGGGAAGATAAAAAGGGATTACGATGAAAGATTATCTTGCAACAATCGTTAAAAACGAAAAAATAGCCGAAAACGTGTACGCAGTCACTTTTTTGCTGGACGAAGACGTAAAAGTCCGCCCTGGTCAATTCGGTGATATTGCGGTTGGCGGAACGCATCTTTTGCGCCGTCCGATTGCCATTTGTAAAACGGAGGGCAGGGAAGTTACTTTCTGCTACCAAATCAAAGGCGAAGGCACGAAGGCGCTCAAAGAGATGGGGGCAGGTACGAAGTTAAACGTGCTTATGCCACTTGGAAACGGTTTCTTCGTCGAAGACGACGAAAAGAAAATCGCGCTGGTTGGCGGTGGCGTGGGCGTATTCCCGCTGATTTCCGTGCTCCGCGCGTATTACGGCGAAAAAATCATTTCCGCGTACATTGGGTATAGAAATAAGGACGCCGTTTGCGGTGTGGAAGAGTTTAAGAAAGCCACGCGCTTTGTTGGCGTTACCGACGACGGCAGTTACGGCGAGAAAATGAACGCGGTGCAGGCGTTTGAACAAGACCTGCAAAAAGGCAACCGCCCCGACGTCGTGCTTGCTTGCGGACCTACGCCTATGCTCCGCGCGTTGAAAGCGGTTGTGGAAAGAGAAAACTTGAACTGTTTCGTGTCTTTGGAAGAACGTATGGGCTGTGGCATCGGCGCTTGCCTTGTTTGCGTATGCGACAAAACGGACGGCAAGAAAGCGCGCGTGTGCAAGGACGGACCCGTGTTCAACGCGAAAGACGTTACGCTTTAAGGGGGAGAGAATATGGCAAATTTATCGGTAAATATTTGTGGCGTTTCTTTTAACAACCCCGTCATTTCCGCATCTGGTACGTACGGGTTCGGGCGTGAATTTCACGAACTGTACGACATCGGTAAAATCGGCGGTGTGTCGACGAAAGGTTTGACGTTAGAACCGCGCCTTGGCAACCCCGTACCCCGTATCGCGGAATCGCGCGGTGTAATTTTGAACGCGGTTGGCTTGCAAAACCCCGGCGTAGACCACTTTATCGAAAACGATTTAGAGTGGCTTAAGAGCACGGGCACGAAAGTCATCGCCAACGTCGCCGGCAAGACTTTGGAAGATTATGAAAAGATTACGGCAAAGCTGGACGGCTTGGTTGATATGATAGAACTCAACATTTCCTGCCCCAACGTAAAAAGCGGTGGTATGGCGTTTGGTATCAAGCCGGAAACGGTGGAAGAAGTAACGGCGCACGCAAAACGTTCGTTGAAAAAGACACCGCTCATTGTCAAACTTTCCCCCAACGTAGAAAGTATAGCGAGCAACGCGCGCGCGGCAGAGCGTGGCGGTGCGGACTGTATTTCGCTGATTAACACGCTGACGGGTATGGCAATCGATATCGAAAGACGTCGTCCGATTATCGCCAACAACACGGGCGGTGTATCGGGCGCAGGCGTGAAACCTATCGCGGTGCGTATGACGTACGAAGCGTCGCAGGCGGTTAAAATCCCCGTCATCGGTATGGGCGGGATTACTTGCGCGGAAGACGCCATCGAATTTTTGATGGCAGGCGCGGTTGCGGTGCAGGTTGGTACGGCGAACTTTACCGACCCGTACGCTATGCCGAAAATTATCGACGGATTAAACGCTTGGTGTGATAGACACGGCGTGGTAAACGTGTCCGAATTGACGGGTACGTTACAACTGAACGGTTAAGGAGAATAACGATGGAATACACCTACAAAGAACAATTTATTCGTTTCATGGTCGACAACGGCGTATTGAAATTTGGCGAATTTACCTTAAAGAGCGGTCGTCTTGCACCCTATTTCATCAATACGGGCAATTATAAGACGGGTAAACAACTTGCAAAACTTGGCGAATATTACGCAACCTGCATTAAAGAAAACGGCTTAGACGCGGAAACGCTTGTCGGGCCTGCGTATAAGGGGATTCCCCTGTCCGTTGCGACGGCGGTTGCGCTTTACAATAAGTACGAAAAAGAAGTCAATTACTGCTTTGACAGGAAGGAAGTAAAAGACCACGGCGAAGGCGGTATGTTCGTCGGTAAACAGCTTGTGGATGGCGAAAAAGTCGTCATTATCGAAGACGTTATGACGTCGGGCAAAGCGCTTCGCGAAATTTTGCCTAAGCTGGAAGCGACGGCAAAAGTGCAGGTCGTCGGTATGGTAATTTCCGTTGACCGTATGGAAAAGGGCTTGACCAGCGATTTGTCCGCGGTTGCCGAAGCAAAGAAGGAATTTGGCATCGACGTTTACTCTGTCGTGACGATGGACGACATTATTTCCGCGATTGAAAAGGGCGTCGTAGACGGCAAAGAACACCTGCCCGCGATGTACAAATACCGCAATACCTACGGCGCAAAATAAGGCGGTTTTTTCGGCGCGTTCCGTTCGATACGCTGTGGCGTAAAATGGCGCGCGGAACTGCGTTCGTCAAGGACGTGTGTGCTTGCAAACCACAAAACGATGGCGCAAAAGAAGAAAAAAGCCGTCAAAAAAACCGTATTTCGTTTCATACCGTAAGTATGCGAAAAAAAAGAAAAAGTATGTAAAAAATCCTGCCAAAAAGCAGGGGAAGGGAAAGGATATGAAAAAAATTATTTTAACGGGCGATAGACCCACGGGGAAATTGCATATCGGACATTACGTAGGCTCGCTCCGTCGCCGTGTGGAATTGCAAAACAGCGGTGAATTTGACAAAATTTACGTCATGATTGCCGACGCGCAGGCGCTTACTGACAATTTCGACAACCCCGACAAGGTGCGCGCAAACATTACGGAAGTTGCGCTGGACTATTTGGCTTGCGGACTCGACCCTGAAAAGTCGACGATTTTCGTGCAATCGCACGTCGAACAGTTGACTGAACTCACGTTCTATTATATGAACCTTGTTACGCTATCAAGGTTGGAAAGAAATCCGACTGTTAAAACCGAGCTTAAATTGCGCAAGTTTGAAAACTCGATTCCTATGGGATTTTTGACCTATCCCGTTTCGCAGACGGCGGATATCACGGCGTTTAAGGCGACGACTGTGCCCGTTGGCGAAGACCAGTTGCCGATGCTTGAACAGGCGCGCGAAATCGTGAGAAGTTTCAACGGTTTGTACGGCGAAACGTTGGTAGAACCGAAGGCAGTTTTACCCGAAAACAAGGCGTGCTTGCGTTTGCCTGGTACGGACGGTATGGCGAAGATGAGCAAATCGCTTGGCAACTGTATCTATCTTTCGGACAGCGCGGACGAAATTAAGCGTAAGGTTATGGGTATGTACACCGACCCTAACCACATCAAAGTAACCGACCCCGGCGACACGCAAAACAACCCCACGTTCATTTATTTGGAAGCGTTCTCCACGGACGAACATTTCAAAACGTACCTTCCCGAATACGCAAATTTGGCGGAATTGAAGGCGCATTACGAACGCGGTGGTTTGGGCGATATGAAAGTGAAGAAGTTCTTAAACGCGGTTATGCAAGAAACGTTAGAGCCGATTCGCGCGAGAAGAGAAACGCTTGCAGGCGACCTTCCTGCGGTTTGGGAAATGCTTAGAAAGGGCAGTGAAAAAGCGAGAGAAGTTGCAGGCGAAACTTTGGCGGAAGTCAAGAAAGCAATGAAAATCGATTATTTCAAAGCGTAAAAAGACAAAGAAAAAACCCGAGGCGATTGCCTCGGGTTTTATTTCATACAAGTTAAGCGTTGATGATATCTTTATAAGCTTTACCGAATTTCATAACGGGTTTCTTGCAAGCTGCGATTTCAACTGCCGCGCCGGTCTGAGGGTTGATACCCGTCTTCGCTGCAACGTCCTTTACTTCGAACGTACCAAAACCAACGAGCTGTACTTTGTCGCCTGCTTTAAGAGCGTCGGTAACGACTGCTACGAAAGCGTCGTAAGCCGCTGCTGCGTCTTTCTGCGAGAAACCTGCTTTTTCTGCTACTGCTTTAATCAATTCGCCTTTGTTCATATGAGTTAAATCCCCTTTTACTAATTTCTTAAAAACGCAAATCTTTAAGTACTTTTATTATAAAGGATAAGGGGCGCTTTGTCAATACCTAAAACGAAAAAAAACACGAAAAAACCTAGAAAAATAAAGGTTTTTTCGCGTTTTTTGCGTATAAAAACAATTTTTTTTGGTTTGGCGTGAAAAATCGCGCAAACCCAGTCGAATAAAGGGGATTAGGCGATGTTGTCGTCCGTATAAAAACCAAGCCCTAAAACCTGGGAAACCTTCGACATAACGGCAAAAGATTCGGGGTCGACAGACTTCATAATACGTCTAAGCGTCGCGACTTGACGGCGACTTACGACGCATACCAACATCGTGCGCGCAATCTTCGTGTACATACCCGTCGCAGGTACGGCGGTAACGCCACGGCTTAATTCGTGCATCAGCGCAACGGACATTTCTTCGGGCTTGTCGGTGATAATTCTAAACTCGATTGCCGACTGGAAACCGTTGGTCATCGCTTCGTTCGTCCTGCTTTCGATATACGATTCAAACGCGGACAGGGCGATAGGAAGAAGGGTTGCCCCAAAGTCAAGTGCGCCAAACTCGTCACGGACGTTGAAGACGAACACAGACGAGCCGATGATAACGCAGTTGATGATAAACAACATCCAGGCGATGCTGGTTGCGGCAAATTTCTTTTGGATAATGACGGCAAGAATATCCGCACCGCCCGTACTTCCGCCCACCTTAAACGCAAGGACAAGCGCGACGCCGATACAAATACCTGCGGCAATCGCCGCGAAGATTTTCGCCGCTTCGCCACCGGGGAAGACGATACGGAAATTCTCAAACGCCTGTTCGATAATAAACAGCCAAAGCGACTGACCGCCGATGTTGATGGCAGTCAAAATGGCAAACCGTTTCTTGACGAAGAAGAAGGACAAAATAACCAAGGGGAGATTGATACAAAGCACGATGATACTTTGTTGAATTCTGCCTTCCGACGCGACGTTGAGCAAAATGGCAATACCGCTTGCGCCACCGACGGTGAAGTTGTTGGGCGTAATCAGCGAATACGCGGCAATGGCAACCAAAAGCGAAGACAAAAGCGTGTAAAGCACAGCCCTTGTCCATTGCATAACAAGCGCTTTTTTCGTGCCGGCGTCAGGCGCGATATTCTCTTTCGTAATTTTCGGTGGAAGTACGTGCCCCGTTTCTTCCTTTGTTGCGGTTTGTTTTTCTTCCATATTTATATATACCTAATTAAAGTGCCTCAACCGAAACGGTAATTTTTGCCGAAACGTTTTCCATTAAACGGATTTCCGCCTGCAACGAACCAAGCGTTTTTACGGAGTCCATCTTAATTTTCTTTTTGTCCACGTCATAACCCATTTCGTTAAGCGCGGAAGAAACGTGCGCGGAGGTTACGCTACCGAAAACTTTACCGTTTTCGCCCGTCTTGATTTTTACCGAAACCTTACTGCCGTCCAATTTAGACGCAAGCTCTTTCATCGCTTTAATTTCTTCTGCTTTATGAAACGCCTGCGCGTCCTTCTTTTGTTGCGCTTCGTGCACGCTACTTGCGGTTGCGATTTGCGCCAAACCCTTTTTGATAAGGAAATTACGTCCGTAGCCGTCTGCAACTTCTACGACGTCGCCTTTTTTGCCCGTGCCTTTTACGTCCGCTTTTAAGATAACTTTCATACGTTTTCTCCTTACTAAATATTGTCAAAACTTCTTTACGCTTATATTGTACAGGAAATTTTTCAAATTGTCAATAATCTTTGAATATTTACGCATACTGATTTTACCTTTGAAGGAGGATTTTTTATGATGATGAACGAAAAAAACAATCAAGTAAACACGGCTATCGGTTGCGGTGTAACCGACTGTAAGTACAACCGTGCAGGCGATTATTGTACGCTTACCAAAATCCACGTCGGCAACACGTGCAGTTGCGACGCGGAAAGTTGTACCTGTTGTGACAGTTTCGAAAGAAAATAAGTCG
>JAZRDK010000114.1:0-13486 GCA_045660225.1 Candidatus Scatosoma sp. | reverse complement strand
GCCTTTCAAGAGTGCGATTTTGAAGACGAAAAGTTGTTGAAATCTGCAAAAAATCACATTGCCAACGCAAAGACTTTGGGGTATGAACCCGAACGTTACTTAAAAGAATACGCAGGCGAACACGACATTGAAGACGTCGTGAAAATTTACGCGCGCTATCAAAAGCACTTAAAGGAAAACAACGCGCTTGATTTCGACGATTTGTTAAGCGAAACGCGGAAACTACTTCGAACCAACGAAGACGCGCGCGAATATTTAAGCGGACAATTCCGCTACGTACTTGTGGACGAGTTTCAGGATACCAACGCGGTGCAGTACGAGATTGTAAAGTTGCTTTCGTCTTCGCACGGAAACCTGTTCGTCGTGGGCGACGACGACCAATCCATCTACGGCTGGCGGGGCGCGAAAATTGAAAACATTTTGCACTTTGAAAAGGATTTCAAGGGCGCGAAAGTGTTTAAGTTAGAGCGGAACTATCGCTCGACGAAAAACATCTTAAAGCTTGCCAACACCGTAATTAAAAACAACGGTATGCGTAAGGACAAAACGTTGTGGACGGCAAACGACGACGGGGAAGAAGCGAAGGTGCACGAGGCGGACGACGAAAAAGGCGAAGCGCGCTTTATCGCGCAAACGATTGTCGGACTGCTCCGTCAAGGCTATAAATATTCCGACTTTGCTATTTTAATGCGCTTAAACGCGCTGACCCGTTCTTTCGAACAAGAGTTTGCAGGCGACGGAATCCCGTACAAAGTCTTCGGCGGTTTCAAGTTTTACGAAAGAAAGGAAATTAAGGACTTGCTTGCCTATCTTCGCTTGATTAACAACCCCTTAGACAGCGAAGCTATCCTTCGTATCATCAATTTCCCAAAGCGCGGTATCGGCGTCAAAACGGTGGACACCTTGTTAAATTACGCCTACGAAAACGAGTTTTCGTTGTACGACGCTTTGTTGGACGTCGACGACATCGGCTTTACGGGCGCAACGCGAGAAAAGCTTATCGGGTTTAGGGATTTGATTAAGAAGTGGGTTATCCACAGTCAGGATTTGGCAGTCAACGAGCTGGTCAAAAGCGTCATCGCCGACACGCACATGCGCGAAGCGTACGCCGACGATTCGGACGAGAGTTTGAATAAGCGCGCGAACATTGACGAATTTGTCAACTCCGTCGAAGAATATTGCAGGTTAAACCCGACGGCGAGCTTGACCGATTACTTAAACCAAGTCACGCTTTCGTCGGATACGGATGAAATGGACGACGGAAACTACGTTACGCTGGCGACGGTACACGCCGTCAAGGGTTTGGAATTTGGCGTCGTGTTCGTTTGCGGTTTGGAAGAAAATATTTTGCCCGTTTCCAGGGCGTCGGGCAACGAAGACGATATGGAAGAAGAACGCCGTCTTATGTACGTTGCCATTACGCGCGCGAAAACCAGGCTGTATCTCACCCGTTCTAAAAGCCGTTATTTGTACGGCAAGCGCGAGCCCACCGCGCGGTCTTGTTTCCTAAAAGAACTTTCGTCCGTGGTAGAACTCCCCAAAGAAATGCGACAAAGGGCGTACGGCTACGACGGGTACGACGACCCTGAAAGCTATGGCAACGGCGCGTACGGTGGCGGTAGGTACGGATACAACGACTATGGTAGAAGAAACGGCTACGGCTCGTCTTACGGACAAGGGTATGGAAATTCGGGCGTGAAACGCACGGCTTGGAACGGCGGTTCGTCCTACGGCGGTTCGTCGCAGAGAAACGCGTACGGTAGTACGTACGGAGCGAGAACGCAGTCCGAGCCTAAGAGTAGTGGGTTCGTGTTCGGCGGTGTGGGCAAAGCAAAGCCTACCCAAACGGCAAAGAAGGACGTCGGTGCGTTTGCCATCGGCAAAAAGGTAGCGCATCCCAAATTTGGCGTCGGCACGATTGTCAACGTGAAAGGCGCGGACAGCAATATGATTTTGGACGTCGCTTTTGAAAAATTGGGCATTAAACAATTATCGGCAAGTTTGGCGCCGTTGACGGTGCTTTGAAACAAACGGAGAAATCAAATGTCAAGACAAAGACAGCTTACGGATATTTTGAATAAGTGGGCGCACGAATACTACGTTTTGGACGCGCCGACGGTGTCGGACAAGGAATACGACGCCTTATACGACGAGCTTAGGGCGCTGGAAGAACAAAGCGGTGTCGTTTACGCCGACAGCCCTACCCGTAGGGTGGGTGGAGAGCCGATTAAAGGCTTTCAAAAGCATACGCATATCGAGAAATTGTTCAGCTTGGACAAGTGTGTTTCTGAAGAAGAATTGCGTGCGTTTTTGACGCGCGTGGACAAGGTTTCGCAGGCGGAAAAGGAATACACCGTAGAATACAAATTCGACGGGTTGACCGTTTGTCTAACCTACGACAAAGGGCAGTTCGTACGCGCGACGACGCGTGGAAACGGAACGGTGGGAGAAGACGTTACGGCACAAGTTTTGACGATTAAATCCTTCCCTTTGACGATTGCGTACGACGGGCTTTTGGAAGTGCGCGGTGAGGCGGTGATTCGGCTTTCCGTCTTGGAAAAATATAACGAAACCGCGGACGAGCCGTTGAAAAACGCGCGCAACGCCGTGGCGGGCGCGATTCGAAATCTTGACCCGAAAATTACGGAAAAACGTCGTCCCGACATCTATTTTTACGACGTGAACTATCGTGAAGACGGCGCGTTGATTTCGCAAACGCAAGCCAACGAATTTTTGAAAGAACAGGGATTTAAGGTGTTCCCGTATTTCAAAGTTTGCAAGGGCGCGGACGAAGTCGTAAACGCCATTGAAGAAATTGAAAGAGAACGCAAAAATATCGACGTTTTGACGGACGGCGCGGTGATTAAGCTCAACGACCCGTACCTTCGTCAAGAGCTTGGCTCGACGGACAAATTCCCTCGTTGGGCGATGGCGTATAAGTTTGAAGCGGAAGAAGTAACCACGTTGTTAAAAGACGTAATCTGGCAGGTAGGGCGCACGGGAAAATTGACGCCACTTGCCCTTCTCGACCCCGTCGATTTGGGCGGTGCAACCGTTTCGCGCGCCACCTTAAACAATTTCGGCGACATTGAAAGGAAGGACGTCAAAATCGGCTCACGCGTGCTCGTTCGCCGTTCCAACGAAGTCATCCCTGAAATTTTGGGCACGACGGAGCATTATGCGGAAAGCAGGGAAGTGGAAAAACCCCTTCTTTGCCCTGCTTGCAACAGCGCGTTGCAGGAAATCGGCGCGCATTTGTTTTGCCCCAACCGCCTTTGTACGCCGAGAATCGTGGCGATGCTTGACCATTACGCAGGCAAAAACGCAATGAATATCGACGGTTTTTCCGAAAGTACCGCACTGCAACTCGTCGCGAAAAAGGGCGTGACGAAATTTTCTGATTTATACCGCTTGACGGAAGACGACCTTTCGGATTTGGAAGGGTTTAAGGACAAAAAAATCAAAAATCTTCTCTCGTCCATTGTAAAGAGCAAGACGCCGACTTTGGATGCGTTTATCTACGCAATCGGTATCGACGGCGTGGGCAGGGTTGCAGGCAAGGATTTGGCGACGCGGTTTAAGAGCATGGAAAACTTGCAAAACGCGACGATAGACGAATTGCTTGCCTTAGAAAACGTGGGCGAGATTACGGCGAACGCCATCAAAGAATACTTTGGCGATGAAGGGAATTTGGACGAATTGAACGCCTTGCAGGATTTAGGAATCAAGCCCGTTTGGTCGGACGAGAAAAAGGAAGGCGTTTTTTCCGGGCAGTCCGTCGTTTTGACGGGTACGCTTTCTGGGTATAAACGGAGTGAAGCGCAAAAGTTGATTGAAGAACGGGGCGGTGTTTGTCAAAGCTCGGTAACGGCGAAAACGACGATGGTGCTTGCAGGCGAAGAAGCCGGAAGCAAGCTGGAGAAGGCGAAAAAGCTGGGTATTAAAATCCTTTCGGAAGCGGAATTTAACGAGATGCTCAAGGGCGAGTAAACGAACTTTTTTCTCTTTTTTGTAAAAAAGAGAGAAAACAGCTTGAAATTTAAGAAAAACTTTGCTATAATAGTACAATCAAACGAGAAGGGGACGAAACAATGCTGAGCATGACGGGTTACGGGAAAGGAGAATACGTAAAGGACGGGTTAGAACTGACCTGTGAAATCAAGACGGTGAACAATCGTTATTTAGACGTATCCGTGAAAGCGCCCCGTATTTTCGCGTCCTACGAAGACGTGGTAAGAAACACCGTCAGAAAAAAGTTGACGCGCGGTCACGCCGACGTTTTCGTGTCGCTGAAAGACAGAAGAGAACGTCCTTCCGCGTTGACGGTGGACACGGCGCTTGCATCGTCCTATCTTTCCGCCGTGGCGCAACTGAAAGAAAAATTCCCCGCGCTGGTGGACGACGTAACGTTGACGTCCGTGCTCCGCTATCCCGACGTTTTGAAACAGGAAGACGCGGTGGCTTTGGACGACGAACTGACGACGGCTTTGGATACGGCGCTGAATATCGCGTTGGATAAACTTAACGAAATGCGTGCGGTGGAAGGCGAAAAGCTGAAACAGGATATGCTTTCGAGAGTGGCGACGATTGAAACGATTGTCGGCGAGATTTCTTTGAGAGCGCCGATGATTGCAAACGAGTACAAGGAAAAATTGACGGCAAAGGTACGCGAATACTTGGACGGCGCGCAAATCGACGAATCGAGAATTTTAACGGAAGTTGCCGTGTTTACGGACAAGAGCAATATCGACGAAGAATTGACGCGACTTAGAAGTCATATCGAACAATTCCGTTCGATTTCCGAAGAAGGCATCGTGGGCAGAAAACTTGACTTTTTGGTGCAGGAATTCAACCGCGAAGCGAATACGACCTGTTCAAAGAGCAACGACGTAACGATTACGCGCGCAGGGCTTGCCTTGAAAAACGAGATTGAAAAAATCCGTGAACAGGTGCAAAACCTGGAATAAGGAGTGGGTATGGCAAACGTTCTTTTGGTAATATCCGGGCCTTCCGGGGTGGGCAAGGGCACTATCGTCCGCGCCTTGAAACAAAGAAGAAAAGACGTGGTTGAATCGATTTCCTGCACGACGAGAGCGCCCCGTGAAGGCGAATTGCACGGCAGAGAATATTTCTTCCTTTCCAAGGACGAATTTTTAAGAAGAATCGACGAAGACGGGTTTTTGGAATACGACGCGCACTTTGAAAACTACTACGGGACGCCGAAGGCGTTTGTCAACGAGCAGTTGAAAACAAAGTCCGTCATTTTGGAAATTGACGTAGAAGGGGCTTTGAAAGTGAAAAAAGCGCGCCCCGACAGCGTACTCGTCATGATTGCGCCCCCGTCCGTGGACGAACTGAAAAAAAGGCTTATCGGTAGAAACACGGAAACGGAAGCGCAAATTGAAAAAAGGCTTGCACGGCTTGAATACGAGCTGTCGAAAGCAAGCGAATACGACTTCGTCGTCGTCAACGACGAATTAGAAAAAGCCATCGGCGAAGTGGAAGGCATTATCGACCTTCCCCGTTGAAATAAAGAGAGAAAAACACAAAAAAGGAGTGTAAGACATATGATTAACGAACCTTCGGTAGACGAAATGATTAGAAAACTTGGGACGGAAGAAGACCCTAACAGCCGTTACGCGCATTGCACCATCGCGGCAAAACGCGCAAGACAAATCATCGAAACGGAACGCAACCTTGGCGTACACGATTCGACGGGTAAAGACAAGGAATTGTTGACGGCTTGTAAGGATATTGCGGACGGGAAAGTCGTTATCGCAAAAGACTGATTGTACAAAAAAGAAGGTTGCCTCGAAAAAATTCGGGGCAATTTTCAATCGTGAAAAGGGAATAAAAGGGTATGATTGCGGAAGTCATCGTCGATATCGCGTCAAGCGAAACGGACAGAATTTACGATTATCTCTGCGACGACGATTTGGTCGTGGGCAGTCGTGTCCGCGCGCCCTTCGGCGGTAAAATCGTGCCCGGGTTTGTGATGCGGATTAAGGAAAAATCCGACCTGCCCGAAAGCCGACTGAAAAAAGTTTATCCTTGCCCTGACGAACTGCCTGCCTTAAACGGCGAGTGTTTGGCGCTTGCGGAAAAACTCGCGACGCGCTATCGCGTGCCAAAGGCGTTGACGCTTAGGCTGTTTTTGCCGTCGGAAATGCGGACGGGGAAGGTGCGCGAGTTAACGAAAAACTATGCACAGCTTGCCTTGCCCTTTGAAGAAACGGCGGTTAGAAAAACGGCGAAAAACCAAATCGGCGTTTTGGAATATTTAGAAAAAAACGGCAAGACGGAATGCGCGCTTTTGAATCAACTTTTCCCTGGTGGTGTAAGCGCTTTAGAAAAGAAAGGGTACGTGCGTATTTCAAAAGAACAGATATTGCGCGACCCGTATAAAGGCGTCGTTTCTTCGCGTGAAAAACGGACGTTGACACCCGACCAAGAACGCGCGGTTTTTTCGGTGGAAACGGACGCGCGTACCGTACAGCTTTTGCACGGCGTGACGGGGAGCGGTAAAACGGAAATTTATTTGACGTTGATTGCCAAGCGTTTAGAAGAAGACAAAAGTTCGATTTTTCTCGTGCCTGAAATTTCGTTGACACCGCAAATGCTTTCTCAACTTCGGGCAAGGTTTGGCAAAAGCGTCGCGATTTTGCACAGCGGACTTTCCGCAGGCGAACGCTTTGACGAGTGGTGGCGACTTCGCACGGGTGAGGCAAAGATTGCCGTTGGCGCAAGAAGCGCCGTGTTTGCGCCCCTTGAAAACTTGGGCGTGATTATTATCGACGAAGAACACGATTCCAGCTATTCAAGTGAAACTGCGCCCAGATACAACACGTTTGACGTGGCGTTGTTGCGCGCGAAACGTAACGGGTGTAAGCTGGTTTTAGGTAGCGCGACGCCGTCCGTGGAAACGTATAAACGCGCGAAGGAAGGCGAATTTTCCTTGATTCGTTTAGAAAAGCGTATCAACAAAAAACCGATGCCTGAAATCGTGATTGCGGATATGCGAAGGGAAGTGCGCCGTGGGAACAATTCCGCGTTTTCGGGTGTTTTGAAGGAAGAAATTGAAAAATGCTTGACGCAAAACAAGCAGGCGATTTTGTTTTTGAATCGGCGCGGATATTCGCAAACGGTGATTTGTAAAGAGTGCGGTTACGTAGCAAAGTGTCAAGATTGTGACGTGTCGTTGACCTATCACAAAGAAGAAAACTGCTTAAAATGCCATTATTGCGGATTGAAATATACGATGCTTTCCGCCTGCCCTGATTGTGGCGGAACAAAGCTTTCGTACGCGGGTACGGGCACGCAACGCGTCGTTGCCGACCTGCAAAAATTGTACCCGTCGGCGCGGATTATCCGTATGGACAACGACACGACGAGTGGCAAGGAAGGGCATTATAAAATTTTGAAAACGTTCGCCGAGCATAAGGCGGATATCCTCGTGGGCACGCAAATGATTGCCAAGGGGCACGACTTCCCGGAAGTTACGCTTGTCGGCATTTTGGACGCGGATATGAGCCTGCATTTTTCCGATTACCGAAGCGGAGAGCGTACCTTCCAACTGTTGACGCAGGTGGCTGGAAGAAGCGGACGCGCGGAAGAAAAGGGGAAGGTCGTTTTGCAAACCTTCGACCCGGGAAACGAAGTGTTGCGCTTTGCGACGGGGTATGATTTTGAAAGCTTTTACGAAAATGAAGTTTCTTTGCGCTCCGCTATGGCGTTTCCGCCCTTTTCGAAAATCGTGCGCGTGATGGTTTCGGGCGAAGACGAGAAAAAGACGTTGGAAACCTTAAAGGACGTGTATTTTGCCTTGGAAAAAATTTATACGGACAATCCTGATAAGTTTTTGTTTTTCAACAAGATGCACGCGCCGATTAAGCGCATACAAAACAAGCATCGTTATCAAGTCTTAATGCGCCTTTCCGATACGTCCGTGCTCCCTGAAATTTACGACGCTTGCGCGGACGCAAAGAGCAGGGACGTGCTTGTATCGGTGGAAGAAAATCCTACGAATTTAAGTTAAGTAAAGACGTATATGCGTCGCAATACTGCGTCGAAACTTGCGTTTTGCTTAGTTGCGTACGCAACTGTACGCGCCTGTCGCAAATCCGCATTTCTTCTTGTCTTGCTTGCATCTACGCCTTTGCGATAGGATAATGAAAAATGGATAAAAATAATACTCTGTGAGGAAGGAAAGTATGGCAATTCGAGAAGTAGTACAGGTCGGCGACGACGTGTTAAGACAAAAATGTTTTCCCGTTGAAACGTTTGACGAGAAACTTCACGCGCTTTTAGACGATATGAAGGAAACGGTGAAAAAAGAAGAAGGCGCAGGGCTTGCCGCGCCCCAGGTCGGCGTTTTGAAAAGACTTGCCGTCGTGGACGTTGACGAAGGGTATTTCGAGCTGATAAACCCAGTCATCCTTTTGCAAAAGGGCGAACAAACGGGTTGGGAAGGCTGTCTTTCCGTGCGCGGTAAAAGCGGTGTCGTTTCCCGTCCGATGAAAGTAACCGTCAGCTATCAAGACCGTTTCGGCGAAAAGCATCTTATCAAGGCAAAGGGGTTCTTTGCGCGTGCGATTTGCCACGAACTTGACCATTTGGACGGCGTTTTGTATATCGACAAAGCGACGCATATTGAAAAAGCGTAAGGAGAAGGTATGAAAATTCTTTTTGCAGGGACGCCCGATTTCGCCGTTGCGCCCCTTCAAAACATCATAGACGCAGGCTTTGAAGTGGTGGGGGTTATAACGCAAATCGACAAACCGCAGGGCAGAAAAGCCGTAATGACTGCGCCACCTGTCAAGACGTATACACAAAGCAGGGGGATTCCCGTTTTTCAGCCTGAAAAAATTAGGGATGCCGTTGCGGAAATCCGCGCGTTTGGGGCGGATATTATGGTCACTTGCGCGTACGGTCAAATTTTGACGCAGGACGTTTTGGACTCGTTCAAAATGGGGGTATGGAATATCCACGCCGGGCTTTTGCCCTTCTATCGCGGTGCGTCGCCTATTCAAAGTTGTATCCTAAACGGCGAAACGGAAACGGGCGTTTCCGTGATGAAGACGGAGCTTGGGTTAGATTGCGGGGATATTTTGCTTGTCGAAAAGACGGCGATTTTGGAAACGGAAACGTACGGCGAGTTGTCTGAAAGGCTGTCTTTCATCGGCGCGGAGCTTATCGTAAAGGCGTTGCATCTTTTGGAGTCGGGCTCGTACACTTTACAAAAACAGGACGAAGACGGCGTATGCGTCGTGAGAAAAATTCACAAAGAAACGGCGGAAATCCGCTTTGATAAAAACGTGCAAGACATCGTCAATCTCGTGCGTGCGATGAACCCGTCGCCCGTTGCGTATACGCTTGTGGACGGAAACAAGCTCAACGTGTACCGCGCGGAAAAAGCCGAGCTTATCGGCGAAGAAACGCTTGCGTTTGAAAACGCAAAGCTGGGCGAAATTTTGACGGATAGACCAAAGCGCGGACTGCTTATCAAAGCAAAGGACGGCGCTGTAAAACTGATAGAAGTGCAACCTGCAGGCGGTAAGCGTATGTCTTCGGGCGACCTTCTCAACGGCAGAAAAGTGAAGAAGGGGCAGGTGCTGGGATGTTGACGAATCCGATTTACGACCCGTATTTGATTTTGACGAAGGTGTATTCGGACGGGGCGCACTTAAAGCAGGCGATTGCGGACACCTACATCGAAGAACAGTACAGGGCGCGCACGGTAAAAATTGTGTACGGCGTCTTGGAAAACGACGTGTATTTCGATTTTTGTATTCGCCGTTACGCGGACAAAGCGCCTAAGCTTGCCGTTAGGACGATTTTGAAAATTTCGTTATATATGCTCCTTTTTATGGACAAAAAGCGGTATATGGTGACCGACTGCGCCGTCGACCTTTGCAAAAAGCTTGGCAAAAGCGGTGTAAGCGGTTTTGTCAACGCCTTTTTAAGACGCTTTAACCAGGCGGACGTGGATAAGGAAATTGCGGAAAAGCGGTTAGAACACGTCGCGTGCTCGTACCCAGAATTCGCCTATAAAAAGTTGAAAAAGGAATACGGAAAACGCGCGAAGGAAATTGCCGTTGCTAGGTCTAAGGGCGTGTCCGTCCGCTTTGAAAAAGGCGAAGAAAAATACCTGGAACGCGCGCATATAAAAACGCCGTTTGCAGGCAATTATTTGTTTGAAAATTTCGTGCGCGACGACGGGTACGACAAGGGGGAATATACCTTTCAATCGGTGGGCAGTATCGCCATTTGCGATTGCGTTGCGCCAGGGGAAACTTTGCTGGATTGTTGCTCCGCGCCAGGCGGAAAATCCGTGCTCCTTTCCAAGAAATTTAAGAAGGTAACCGCCTTTGAACTGCACGCGCATAGGGTAGAACTTATCAGACAATACAAAGCGCGTATGGGCGTTGAAAACGTCGAAGAACTGCAAAAGGATAGCGCGGTTTTCGATGCGGAATACGAAGAAAAATTCGACGCGGTGCTTTGCGACGCGCCCTGTTCTGGGTATGGGACGGTCAGCGAAAATCCCGACGTTAAACTGTTTAGAAAAGCGGAAGATTTCCCTGCCCTGCAAAAGGCGCAAAGCGGAATTTTGGACACCGTTTCAAGGTACGTAAAAAAGGGCGGGGCGTTGTATTATTCCACCTGTTCGGTTTTCGAAGAAGAAAACGACGGGCAGGTTGGCGCGTTTTTGAAACGACATCCTGAATTTTCCGCGGAAGAAATAGACAGCGCGTTGCAACACGACAAGAAAAAATATGGCTTGCAGTTTTTACCTGACGTGGCATACGGCGCAGGTTTCTACGTCTGTAAGTTAAAACGGATATAGCACGCCGTCTTATCCGCAAATTCGGGACTTGCCCTTGCTCACGTACGCTCTTGTACGCTCCCGTCGGGCAAAACCACGAGATTTACGGCAATCTAACGCACTCTATCCGTTTTAGGCAATCCGACGCACTCTATCCGCAAATTCGGGACTTGCCCTTGCTCACGTACGCTTTTGTACGCTCCCGTCGGGCAAAACCGCGAGATTTACGGCGATCTAACGCACTCTATCTGCAACTTTGCACCCACTAAAAAAAGGACGGACGTTATGAAAAAAATTTTACAAGATTTATCGTATACAGAACTCGAAACGCTCGTCCTGGCGCTTGGAGAGAAGAAATTTAGGGCGAAACAGCTGTACGAAGGGTTGATGCAAGGCAAGACAATCGACGGCATTTCTTCGCTTTCTAAGGCGTTTAAGGAAAGGCTTTTGCAAGAGTATGAAAACGCGCCCGTTAGAATAAAAGAAACCTTTTATTCGGCGGACGGGACGGAGAAATACTTATTCGAGCTTTCGGACGGAAACCTTATTGAAGGCGTTTTGATGAAATATAAGTACGGGTATACGCAATGCGTTTCGACGCAGGTCGGATGCCGTATGGGGTGCAAGTTTTGCGCGTCGACCTTGAACGGCTTAATTCGAAATCTGACGGCAGGCGAAATTTTGTCGCAAATCCTCGTCGTCAACGCTTTGCATAAGGCGGACGCCGTGGGCAAAGGCGACACCGCGCGCGCGGTAACGAACGTCGTTTTGATGGGTAGTGGAGAGCCGTTGGATAACTACGACGAAACGCTGAAGTTTTTGAAAAACGTGACGGCGGAAGGCGGTGTTTGTATCAGCGCGAGAAACGTTTCGCTTTCGACCTGCGGTATCGTGCCGAAGATGTACGACTTAGCAGGCGAAGGGATTCCTTTGAATTTGACCGTTTCTTTGCATGCGACGGACGACGAAACGCGCGCAAGGACGATGCCGATTGCTAAGGCGTATAAAATTGTTGACATATTAAAGGCGTGCGACGAATATTTTAAGAAAACGGGCAGACGATATTATTTTGAGTACACGTTGATTGAAGGCGAAAACTGTGACGAAGCGCATGCGGATGCGCTTGTGAAATTGCTGAAAGGCAAGCCTTGCCACGTCAATTTAATCCGCTTGAACGAAGTGAAAGAACGCACGCTGAAAGCCTTAGACGACAAGTCAGCGTATCGGTTTTTGGGGCGCTTAGAAAAGGGCGGACTTTCCGCGACCTTGCGCCGTCAAATCGGCGTGGATATAGGCGGTGCTTGTGGACAGCTCCGCGCAAGTTATTTACAGGGAGAAAACGGAAATGGATAGTCCTGTAACGGCGCTTGTTTGCAGTTTTATTGCAATGGGGTTTGTCGTTTGTTCGTATTTCGTGAAGAAGAAAGAGTGGTTTATTTTATGCCAAGCGCTTTGTATCACCTTCCTTGCGTTTGCCTACTTCTTCTCGTTGGAATTTTTCGCGATGGTGGGGCTTTGCATCGGGTTGATTCGTGCCCTGGTTTGCTTTGCGTACGAGAAGAAGGATAAGCTTGCGCCGATGTGGTTTTCCGTTGCGGTGTGCGTGGCGACGGTGATTGCGTACTTCGTCGTCGATTTATGGATTTTGGGGCACGCGAAACCCGTGGATATTTTGTGCCTTATCGCAAGCTGTTTCTATGCGTTTATTTTCCGTATACGCGATTTGAAAACCGTACGGTTTTTGATGCTGATTCCCACCAGCTTGTCTATCTTGTTTAATACGATTACGCGCGCGCCACTTGGGGCTTGTCTGTCGTACATATTTGAACTGACTGCCAACGTAGTTTCCGTGTTCCGTTTTTATATCTTAGGGCACGAAGAACATAAAATGCAAGAAATAAAGGAGAGTACTAATGAATAACGTAAAAATTGCGCCGTCGATTTTGTCGGCAAACTTTGCAAAGATGGGCGAAGAAGTCGTTTCGCTGGAACAAAGCGGTGCGGACGTCGTGCATTGCGACGTGATGGACGGCGTGTTTGTCAACAACATCACGTTTGGTATTAAGATGGTGGAAGACCTTCGTAAAATTACGAAATTGCCCTTGGATTGCCATTTGATGATTGTCAACCCTGAAAAGTACGTCGAGCGCTTTGCAAAAGCAGGCGCGGACATTATCACCGTGCATTGGGAAGCCTGTCAAAACAACTTGAAGGAAGTGCTTGAACTTATCAAATCGACGGGCGTAAAATGCGGTGCGGTTATCAACCCCGATACGCCGGTAGACAAAATTAGGGACGTAATCCCTATGTGCGATATGGTGCTTGTTATGAGCGTATTCCCCGGCTTTGGCGGACAGGCGTTTATCCCGTCCGTACTGGATAAAGTGCGCGAAATTCGCGGGATTATCGACGGGTTGGATAAAGACGTTGACCTGGAAATCGACGGCGGTGTAACGGCGGAAAACGTCGACGAAATCAAAAAGGCGGGCGCAAACGTGATTGTCGCAGGAAGCGCCGTTTTCAAAGCGGAAAACCGCGCGGAAATGATTGCAAAATTAAAGGCGTAAATAAAAAAGGACTAACAAATGAAACTTTTTGCAATGGGGGCAAGAAAGGTTAATTTTGCAACAATTTTCAACTCTGCCGTAATCACTATGAAAG
>JAZRDK010000113.1:0-34669 GCA_045660225.1 Candidatus Scatosoma sp. | reverse complement strand
ACGCCCACGCGCAAAACCTGCAAACCCTTCCACTCGAACACGCCTTCGGGGATTTGATAGTCGACGTCGCCTGCTTCGTGCAAACGCGTAAACGTTTCGTCTTTGAAAAATTTTTTCTCAAATTCTCTAAACGCCTTTTCCGTCGGCTTGCTCACCGTCGGTTTTCCTTCCTTAACGCGCGCCAAATCGCCTTCTTCCGTCTTTTCAAACAAAGCGACGAAATGCCCTTCGCCGTCAACCTTGTGCGGATACAATTTTTCCTGCTTGATAAGTCGCATTTCGGGGTGTTTTTGCAAATAATCGCATACCTGCCCCTCGTCTTCTTCGTATGAGAAGGTGCAAGTCGAGTACACCAACCTGCCCCCTTTTTTCAACATTTTCGTCGCGCAAGCCAAAATTTGGGCTTGTCTTTCGGCACAAATCGCAACGTTTTCTTCGCTCCATTCCGCCAAGGCTTCGTCCGCGTTTTTACGGAACATCCCTTCGCCCGAACAGGGCGCGTCCACCAAGATTTTATCGAAATACCCCGCGAATTTTTGCGCCAAATCCTGCGGATATTCGTTGCAAACGACGGCGTTTTCAATGCCCAGCCTTTCTACGTTCTGCGACAAAATCTTCGCGCGCGAAGAAATCGGCTCGTTTAACACGATGACGCCCTTGCCGTCCATTTTCACGGCGAGTTGCGTCCCCTTTCCGCCCGGCGCGGAACAAAGGTCAAGTACTTTTTCCCCAGGTTGTACGTCTAATAAGGGCGCGGCGCTCATTGCCGACGGCTCTTGCGAATAGAACACGCCTGCGCTGTGAAAGGGGCTTGCGCCCAGCTTTTCTTCGTCCGTATAAAACCCGTTTTCTTCCCAAGGAATCGGTGCTTTCAAGAAAGGTAAAACCGCCTTCAACTCGTACCTGCCCCCCTTCAATGGGTTCAATCGCACGCCTTTGAACGGCTTTTTTCCATAACAAGCGAAAAAGGCTTCCCGTTCGTTTTCGGGAAGCTGTTTTGTCATTTTTTCTATAAACGCTTTGGGTAACCGTTCCATCGTTTCTCCTTACACGCTTAAAAATTCTTCAAATTCTTTTGGTGTGAACACACGGCTTTTTCCGTCGATTGCCGATTGCAAACGCGGTCCGCCTTCTTCTTCAAAGCACACGTACACGTCGCAACTTTCCGCGTGCGAAGTAAACCAGCCCGCCTGCGCGAAGACCGCCGTAAGCAAACGCTTGGAAAGGGGCAATTCAATTTCTAAAGGATGCGAAAAGCAAACGGTTTTGTTTTTCAATTTTCCGTCTTTTGCCCTGCGCCGTTTTTCCCTGTCGGCGAAACGGTAAAATTCCGTCTTCAATTTTTCGCGCGCTTCCTTCTTTTTTTCTTGCTCTGCTTTATAGCGCGCGCAAGGCACGGATTGCGTGGGCGTAATCTCGTAGTTTTCAATTTTGCCCGGCGTAATTTCGTATTTTTCTATGAGCGCCGTAAGCGGTAAGCCTTCGGCAAGACAAAGCGCCTGGGCAACCTTCATCGTCGCGTACGCGTCGTCGACGGCGCGGTGCGCGGTAAATTCCACGCCCAATTCTTCCGCAATCGAGCCAAGCCCAAACTGACGGGAAAACACGCCGATATGGTTCATATACAAAAACTGCGTATCCCAAAACTCGAAGACAAACGAAGGGAGCTGAAAGCGGTTGCTTTCCAAGTTCAAATATTTGACGTCGTTTTGCGTAGCGTGACCGAAAACGAGCGTGTCCTTGTCCTGCAACAGCCCGTAAATTTTGTCGGAAACCTGCGTAAAGGTGGGGTGTTTTTTGAAACTGGAATATTCGTACGGCAAAACCAACCCCTGCGTGCCTTTCCTGTCGGTAAGGTGAAATCCGCCCTGGGGGTTGATGAGAATATCTTCCTTTTCGAGAATATGAAATTGTTCATCCGTCAGACAGTATCCAAACGCGCAAATCTTTGCAAATTTCTTGGACACCACCGAACACTCGATGTCGAAAAATAAATACTTCATTTTTGCCCTTTTTCTTCGTACGTGCAAGGCAGGTACGCGTTGAACGTACCTGCCAAGACATTTTTGCTTGTTTTTAATTCTTCGGAGTGATAACGGTTTTACCGCCCATATACGGTTGCAAAGCCTTCGGAATTACTACGCTTCCGTCCGCCTGCAAATGGTTTTCAATAAACGCAATCAGCATACGAGGGGGCGCAACCACCGTGTTGTTCAAGGTGTGTGCAAGCTTGGTTTTGCCGTCTTCGTCTTTATAACGAATCGACAATCTTCTCGCCTGCGCGTCCGTCAAGTTCGAGCAAGAGCCGACTTCGAAGAATTTCTTTTGACGGGGACTCCACGCTTCGACGTCACAACTCTTATATTTCAAGTCCGCAAGGTCGCCCGAGCAACAGCCAAGCTGTCTTACGGGGATATCGAGCGAACGGAAAAGTTCTACCGTATAGCTCCACAATTTTTCATACCATGCGTCGCTTTCTTCGGGACGGCAAATGACAATCATTTCTTGTTTTTCGAACTGGTGGATACGATAAATGCCCCTTTCTTCAATGCCGTGCGCGCCCTTTTCCTTACGGAAACAAGGCGAATAGCTGGTCATCGTCAAAGGCAATTTCTTGCCGTCGATAATCTGTCCCATATAACGGCCTATCATCGAGTGTTCGGACGTACCGATAAGGTACAAGTCTTCGCCTTCGATTTTGTACATCATATTTTCCATTTCGTCGAAACTCATAACGCCGGAAACGACGTCGCCGTGAATCATATACGGCGGAATTACGTACGTAAAGCCCTTGTCAATCATGAAATCACGCGCGTAGGTGAGCACGGCGGAGTGCAATCTTGCGATGTCGCCCGTCAAATAATAGAACCCTTGTCCCGACGTACGGCGCGCCGAATCGACGTCGATGCCGTCCAACTTTTCCAAAATATCAAGATGGTAAGGCACGTCGAAATCGGGCACTTTTGCCTCGCCAAAGCGTTGCAATTCGACGTTTTCTTCGTCGTTTTTGCCCACGGGCACGTCGGCGGAAATGATGTTGGGAATCGCCATCATCACTTTCTTCAACGCCTCGTCCGTTTCCGCGCTTTCTTTTTCAATGGCGAGCAATCTGTCCGCGTCCGCCTTTACCTGCGCTTTCACGGCTTCCGCCTCGTCGCGTTTTCCTTCCTTCATCAGCATACCCACCTGTTTAGACAAGGTGTTTCTTGCCGAACGGAGCGCGTCGCCTTCAGCAATCAAAGCACGGCGCTTGGTGTCCAAAGCCAACGCCTCGTCCACAAGCGGAAGTTTATGGTCTTGGAATTTTTTACGGATATTTTCCTTTACGAGTTCAGGATTTGTACGGATAAGATTGATATCTATCATAGAGCACCTCAAAAATACGCGCGTTGCGTTGCGCGGTTTTTCGTTTCCCCTATTATACAACTTTTTCTTAGGAAATGCAATTAAATGAAAAGTCCGCGCGTTAAATTTCTTGTAAATTCGGTAAAAAACTTGTATTTTTCGCGCGCGTATGTTATAATGTACGCGTATAGCAATCCAAAATGGAGATTTTTTATGCAAAAAGACGGTTTGAACAAAAAGAAAACGCAAGCCGACGTCAACAGCGTCCCGCGTTTCCACGCCAGACCCAACGAAGGGCTTTCTTCGGCGCAAGTTTCCGCGCGCGTAGAACAGGGGCTTGTCAATAAATCGGGTAAAAAATATTCAAAAACGTACAGGAGCATTTTTATCGGCAATCTGTGCACCTTCTTCAACCTGCTTTGCTTGATTGCAACGCTGGCGTTGATTGTCGCGGAAGCACCGATTACGCAGTTCCTTTTCGTTTTCATTTTCCTTTGTAATATCTGTTTTAGTATTTTCTTGGAAATTCGCGCGAAACGAAAACTCGACAAACTGACCATCCTATCTTCGTCCGCCGTCACCGTCGTCAGAAACGGGAAAAAGGTAGAAATCCCCGTGGACGAGCTGGTGGTAGACGACGTTTTGATTTTGCGCGCAGGTCAGCAAGTACCCGCGGATTGTATCGCTTTAGAAGGCAATGCCGAACTGAACGAATCGCTTTTGACGGGCGAATCCGTGCCTATTAAAAAGGAAGACGGCGACCTTTTGTACGCAGGCTCGTTCGTCGCGAGCGGTCAAATCGTCGTGCGCGTTGAAAAAATCGGCGACAATACGTATATCAGCAAACTGACGGCGAAGGCAAAACAGTATAAACGTCCGAATTCTGAAATTATGAACTCGATTAACCTGTTCATTAAAATCATCGGTTTTGCCATCGTCATCGTGTCCGTTTTGATGTTCCGAACCAACCTAACCGCGCTTGGCGGTTCAAGCGAAGACTTGCATCTTGGCAACCCCATCTTAAACGACACCATACAAAAGACCGCCGCCGTCGTCATCGGTATGATTCCTTCGGGACTTCTCTTGTTGACGACCGTCGCGCTCTCCTTGGGTATGATTCGCTTGGCGAAATACAACACCTTGGTGCAAGATATGTACTCACTGGAAATGCTGGCGCGCGTCAACGTGCTTTGCCTGGATAAGACGGGCACGATTACCGACGGCAGGATGAAAGTAAGCGATTGTATTCTCTTAAATTCCACGGGTGAATACGGCATTGACGACGTCATCGGCTCGATGTTGGCGTCGCTGAGCGACAACAACCAAACGTCGATTGCCTTGTACGAACGCTTTGGGCACTCTTCGGCGTTGCAACCGATTGCCACCCTGCCTTTCTCGTCCGCAAGAAAATTGTCGGCGGTTACCTTCGAAGGCGAAGGCACGTTCGTTATGGGCGCGCCCGAATTCGTGTTAAAGCCTATGCCCGTACGTATCGACAAAATCGTGAAACAGTACGCGCAAATGGGGCTTCGTGTGTTGGTGGTGGCGCACTCGTCCGGGCAAATCCAGGGCGACAAAGTCCCGTCTGCGTTGAAGGCGATTGCCGTCGTCACGCTTTCGGACAATATCCGCCCCGACGCCATCGAAACGATTAAATGGTTTAGAGAAAACGACGTTGCCGTCAAGGTTATTTCCGGCGACAACCCCGTTACCGTTTCCGAAGTCGCAAGACGCGCAGGCATCAAAAACGCCTCGCAATTCATTTCCTTGGAAGGCTTGTCCGAGCTGGAAGTGGAAAACTGCGCCAACCAGTACACCGTGTTTGGCAGAGTTACGCCCGAACAAAAGGCAATTCTTATCCGCTCGATTAAAAAAGCGGGCAACACCGTCGCTATGACGGGCGACGGCGTCAACGATATTTTGGCGATGAAAGAAGCGGACTGCGCCGTATCCGTCGCATCGGGTAGCGAAGCCGCGCGCAACGTTTCCAACTTGGTTTTGCAAGACAACAACTTCGGCTCGATGCCAAAAATCGTAAACGAAGGCAGACGCGTTATCAACAACGTCAAAAACTCGTCCGCGCTCTATATTATGAAAACCCTGCTCATTTTAATCCTTGCCACCGTTTGCATTTCGATTAAGAGCAAGTATTTCTTCACGACGAACAATATGTTGATGTTTGAATTTTTCGTCAGCGCGTTCCCGTCCACGATACTCTCCCTGCAAGCGAACACAAACCGCGTCAAGGGCAAGTTTATCCCCTACGTACTAAGCCGTGCCATACCGGGCTCGTTGACTATGGCGCTCGGCATTATCGCGATGTACGTCATCCATAAAACGAGCGTTTCGGCTTCGTTTGGGTTCGTCGACGAATTGGGCATGGAAACGCCCTCTTATCAAGCGCTTTTGATGCTCGTGCTTACCTTCTCGGGCTTGGTGATGCTCTACCGCATTTGCCAACCGTTCAGCTTAGTTCGCGCGATTACCTTCCTTGTTGCCACTACGGCGTGCGCGTTGTTTATCTCCGTGCCTGCGCTTGGACAGCTCGTCTTCTCCGTCGATTACGGTGGCGTTGCCGTCAGCTTAGGCGATTTAGATTTCACGCTATCGCAAGTGTTGCTCGTGTCCGTGATTATACAGGCTTGTTTCCCGATTTCGGGGCTTTTGATACGGTTTTTCGATATGATAAACTCGGCAGAAGATTGATATCTTACAACATAAAACCCACCGTTTCAGCGGTGGGTTTTTTCGTTCAACTCGTACCTGGGTGGGGTCTACAAAGAAAAACTCCCCAACGGAAAACCCGTTGGGGAGTTGGTTTTAACGATTATTCTTCCGTTTCGTCGGAAGGCGCAGATTCTTCCGTTTCGTCGTCTAAGACGATTTCTTCGGTTTCCACTTCGTCCTGTTCACCTGCCAAATCTTCGGGGCTTAAATCCGCCACCGTTTCTTCGGGCACTTCCACTTCCGCCTCGTCGTCGCGTTCAGTAACGTCGACGGTAGCCACTTCGCTACCCTTAACGTTCATAACGCGTACGCCACGCGTACTTCTACCGATACAGCTAATCGTGTCCGCGTGCATGCGGATAATCGTACCGCCCGTCGTGATAATCATAATATCGTTTTCGTCGGTAACGGGTTTCAAGTTGACGAGATAGCCCGTCTTTTCGTTGAACACGCCTGCTTTGATACCCTTACCGCCACGCGTTTGCAATCTGTAATCGTCAATCTTCGAGCGCTTACCATAACCAAGCGACGTCAACGTAAACAAATCGAACGCAGGGTCGATAATCAGCATATCGACGACGACGTCGCCCTTTGCAAGCGTAATCGCCTTAACGCCTTGCGTGCCTCTGCCCGTAGGACGTACGTCCGTTTCGGCAAAGCGGATACACTTACCACCGCGCGACGCAACGAGAATTTCGTCTTCGCCCGTCGTGAAACGAACGCCGATAAGTCTGTCGTCTTCTTGCAATTTGATGGCAATTTTACCGTTTTTCGGGATACGCTTAAATTCGTCCGTGCTCGTCTTCTTAATCAAGCCGTTTTCCGTCGCCATCACGAGATAACCCGTGCCGTTTTCAAGGACGGGCAACACCGCCTCAATCTTTTCGCCCGGGTCAAGCTGGACGATATTGACAACTGCCCTGCCACGCGCCGTACGGTTGGCTTCGGGGATTTCATAGCCTTTAATCGAATACACTTTACCCAGCGACGAGAACAAGAGAATCGGGTCGTGCGTACAGCAAACGAACATCTTTTCGACGTAGTCTTCGTCCTTAGGTCTGTGCGCGGTGATACCCTTACCGCCCCTGCCCTGCGCCTTGTATTCGGCAACGGGCAAACGCTTGATATAACCGGAGTGCGTAATGGAAATTACGACGTCTTCTCTATCAATCAAGTCTTCGTCGTCGATGTTGCCGTAGTCAACGGAAATTTCCGAACGTCTGGGCAAAGGATATTTTTCTTTAATCGTCGTCAAGTCTTCACGGATAATCGCAAGCACTCTGCTTTCGTTTGCAAGGATGTCCTTCAAATCCGCAATCTTGATACGGAGCGCGTCGAGTTCCGCTTTGAGTTTTTCTACTTCCAACGAAGTCAGTCTTTGAAGGCGCATTTCCAAAATCGCGTTCGCCTGCTTTTCGTCCAATTCAAACGCCGACGTCAAGCCTTCGATTGCCTGGTTTTTGTCCGCGGACGCTTTGATGATACGAATTACTTCGTCGACGTTGGCAAGCGCAAGCACCAAGCCTGCGATAATGTGCGCGTGTTCTTCCGTTTTGTTCAAATCGTAACGCGTTCTTCTCGTGATGACTTCTTTTTGGTGTTCAAGATAATGATACAAAACGTCGCGAAGATTCAACGTCTTCGGCTCCGTCCCGTTTTCTACGAGCGCGAGCAGGATAATACCGTCCGACGTTTGCAGTTTCGTCTTTTTGTAGAGCGTATTCAAAACGACCTGCGCGTTGGCGTCTTTCTTGCACTCGATTACGATACGCATACCATCTCTATCCGACTCGTCGCGGATATCGGAGATTCCTTCGATACGCTTGTCGTTTACCATGTCCGCAATCGTCTTGATAAGTTGCGCTTTGTTGACCTGGTACGGGATTTCCGTAACGACGATACGCGAACGAACGTTACCGCCCGTGCCGTATTCTTCAATTTCGCATTTTGAACGAATCACGATACTGCCCTGACCCGTTCTGTACGCGTTTTTAATACCGCTTCTGCCCATAATGATACCGCCCGTAGGGAAATCGGGCGCGGGCACGTATTCCATCAATTCGTCGACGGTGATTTCGGGGTTGTCAATCATGGCAATCGTGCCGTCGATGACTTCCGCAAGGTTGTGAGGCGGGATATTCGTCGCCATACCAACCGCGATACCGTCCGAGCCGTTGACAAGAAGGTTGGGATATCTTGCAGGCAAAACCGTAGGCTCTTCTTCGCTACCGTCGAAGTTGGGGATGAAATCTACCGTTTCCTTGTCCAAATCCTTGAGCATTTCCGCCGCGAGCTTGGTAAGTCTTGCTTCCGTATAACGCATTGCCGCCGCCGAGTCGCCGTCTACCGAACCAAAGTTGCCGTGGCCGTCGACAAGGGGGAAACTAATCGTAAATTCCTGCGCCAAACGAACGAGCGCGTCGTAAACGGAGCTGTCGCCGTGGGGATGGTATTTACCCATACAGTCACCGACGATACGCGCGCATTTTCTATACGCTTTGTCGTTGTAAAGCCCCATTTCGTGCATCGAGTACAAAATTCTTCTATGCACGGGCTTTAAGCCGTCGCGGACGTCGGGGATTGCACGCGATTTGTTTACCGCCATTGCGTAGGCGATGAACGAACGTTTTAACTCGTCGTCGACTTCGACGTCGAGCATTTTCGTCATAGATAGCGTTTTCTTAAATTCCTCGGTTAATTCCGGGCTTGTTTCTTTTTTCGCCATTTTCTTTCTCCTTATCCGCCGTTATACGTCCAAATCGGTTACGAGCGACGCGTTTTCTTCGATAAACTTTCTTCTCAGTTCCGGTCTTTCGCCCATCAGCATCGCGAACATTTGGTCCGCTTCCGCCGCGTCCTGCATCGTTACGCGGATTAAGGTACGCGTCGCAGGATTCATCGTCGTATCCCAAAGCTGTTCTTTGCTCATTTCGCCAAGCCCTTTATAGCGTTGGTATTCTACCTTGCCGGGCGCGTTTTTGTCGTATTCCAGCTTTTCTTCTTCCGAATACAGATAATCGTCGTGTCCTTTATAACTTGCCTTGTAAAGGGGCGGTTTCGCCGCGTATACGTGTCCGTGTTCAATCAAAGGACGCATATAACGGAACAAGAAGGTATATAAAAGGATACGGATATGCGCGCCGTCTACGTCGGCGTCGGTCATCGAAATAATTCTATCGTAACGGAGCTTGCTTTCGTCGAAATCGTCCAAAATACCGCAACCAAACGCCGTAATCATAGACTTGATTTCTTCGTTTTCAAGTACGCGGTTCAAACGCACTTTTTCTACGTTCAAAATTTTACCGCGAAGGGGAAGAATCGCCTGGAAACGTCTGTCGCGTCCCTGCTTTGCCGTACCGCCTGCCGAATCGCCTTCTACGATATAAATTTCGCAAAGCTCGCTACGTCTATCCGAACAATCGGCAAGCTTACCAGGCAGGGTGGTCGAACCCAAAACGCCCTTTCTTCTCGTCAATTCTCTTGCGTTTCTCGCCGCGTCGCGCGCCTTTTGCGCCGTGATGCAACGAAGGACGAGTTCTTTTGCAATCGAAGGATTTTCTTCCAAAAAGGTCGCCATATGTTCGGTGACGCATTTGTTGACGAACGTACGAATCGTACTGTTGTTCAGCTTGTCTTTCGTCTGCGATTCAAACTGCGCGTTAATCAGTTTTACGGAAACGACGGCGGTGATGCCTTCACGGACGTCTTCGCCCGTCAGTTTCTCGCTTTCTTTCAAAATGTTTTGTCTTCTGCCCGCTTCGTTGATGACTTTGGTAAGCGCCATCTTCAAGCCTTCTACGTGCGTACCGCCGTCAATCGTGTTGACGTTGTTTGCATAACTGTAAATGACTTCGTTGTACGATTCGTTGTACTGAATCGCCACTTCGCAAACGGTGTCGCCTTCCTGCTCTTCAAAATACACGGGCGCAGGGAAAAGCAATTCTTCACGGCTCTTGTTCAGTTCTTCCACGAACGAGCAAATACCGCCTTCATAACAGAAGGAATCTTTTTGTTCTTGACCGGCGCGCGTATCTTCAAGCGTGATACGAAGACCCTTGTTCAAATAAGCCAGCTCACGAAGTCTGCCTTTCAAAGTATCGTATACGAACACCGTCGTTTCGAAAATTTCCGCGTCGGGCAGGAAAGTAACCTTCGTCCCCGTTGCGTCGGTATCGCCCACGATTTGGACGCTACGCTGGGGCACGCCACGGTTGTAAACCTGCTTATAAACGTGGCCGTTTTGGCAAACTTCCGCCTCTAACCACTCCGAAAGCGCGTTGACGGCTTTTACACCTACGCCGTGCAGACCGCTGGACACTTTATAACCCGAATCACCGCCGAATTTACCGCCTGCGTTCACTTTGGTAAAAACGACTTCCAACGTCGAAACGCCTTCCTTGGGATGAACGTCCGTAGGGATACCGCGCCCGTTGTCTTGTACCGTACAGCTACCGTCAGGGTTTAAGGTAACTTCAATGTGCGTACAATACCCCGCAAGCGCTTCGTCAATCGAGTTGTCCACGACTTCGTGCACAAGGTGATGAAGCCCCTTCGAATCGGTAGAAGAAATATACATACCAGGACGTTTTCTGATGTGTTCTAACCCGTCCAATACCTGTATTTGCTCGGCGCCGTATTCGGCTTCTACTCTTTCCGCCATAGTGTTTAATTCCGCCTCCTGTTTTCTTTGACCGCTTTCCTTTTTTAGAATAAAAAGGAAAACCCCACTTTTCCCTTCCATTATAACACAAAAAAACAAAAAAGAAAAGCGTTTGAACGAATCTTTTTTTCGTTTTCCGCGATTATTTTGCGTTTTGCCTGTTTTTTGCCCTTCTTTTTCGTCTTAACGGGCGAAAACCGTCTTTCTTGTGTTTCTATTCAACCAAGAAAAAAGCGTTTGAATTTCCCCCTGTTTTTTGCCTTCTTTTTTGCGCAAGGGTATTGACTTTGCTCATTTTTTGTGATACACTTGCGTTATGAGTATTTACGAAGGTCGTTCCGACCATAAAAAACACGTATACTTTTATCACGGTCAGCCGTACAACACGCCTGCCCATTTTCATAACGCCATCGAGTTTTTGTTTGTCGAACAGGGCGAACAACCCGTAACCATCGGTGGCGATACGTTGATTTTGCCTGCCGGAACGGGCTGTTTTATGGACAGTTTTTGCATACACTCGTTGCCACGCAAAGATACGATGACTTGGACGCTGACAGTAGAACGCTCGTTTTTCGAGCCGACGTTTGCGCTTTTCAACGGTTGCGTGCCACCCAAAACGTTCCCTTTCGACAATTACGATTTACTGCGTACGATTCGTTCGCTTTGCCATAAAGCGCTTCCCGAGGACGAAAAATACGCGATTTTGACGAAAATGAACGAAGACAGCAACACGGCGACCTTCACGGGCGCGATGTCGATTTTGCTTGGCGCAATCGCGGAAAGAACGCGCTTCGTACCCAGAAAAACGATGACGCAAAACAGCTTGGTTTGCGACATTTTAACGTACGCATCGTCGAATTTGTCGGGCGATTTGTCCTTGATTGCCCTCTCCGACGTATTCCATTATTCTAAAGAGCATTTGTCCCGTCTTTTGGGGCGTTATATCACGGAAGGCTGGAACAACTACGTCAACCGCTTGCGCGTGAGAAAGACGGACTTGCTTATCAAAAGTCAAACGAAAATGTCCGTTTTGGAGTGTGCGTTTGCCTGCGGTTTTGAAAGCTCAAACACCTTCTACCGCGCGTATAAAAAGGAATTTGGCGTTTCTCCCCGTCAAGCCTTAGAAGAATAATCTTCGTTTTTTATCATTTTTTGACATACCCCACGCGCAGAAATGAGTAGACTTTTTTTTATTTGCTTTGTATAATAGTAAACGGCGTCGTTTAGACGGCGAAAGGAGATTTTTATTATGGAACAGAAAATTTTCACAGTTGCGATTATCGGTTGTGGCGGTCGTGGCGCGGACGCGTACGGCTCGCTTATCAACGAAAGAAAAGACCGTTTCAAAATTGTCGCGCTTTGCGACAGACGCCCCCTTTGGTTGGAAAAATCGGGCGAAAACTTCGGCGTCGCGAAAGAGAACTTATTTTTAGAAGAAAGGAAATTCTTCAAGAAAAAACGCGCCGACTTGCTCATTGTTGCCACCCCCGACGATTGTCACGTGCGCCACGCCTTGAAGGGGTTTAAGTTGGGATATGAATTGATGATTGAAAAACCGCTGTCCGATAAGCTTTCCGATTGCAAAAAATTGCTTAAAGCGCAACAAAAATCGGGCAGAAAAGCGTTGGTTTGTCACGTTCTTCGTTACGCGCCTGCGTTCGTGAAGGCGAAGGAAATCCTTACAAGCGGTGAAATCGGCGAGCTGGTTTCTATCGACGCTTTGGAGCGTGTAGGCGTTTCGCACTTCAACCACAGCTATACCCGTGGGAACTGGAGAAACCGCAAGGTTGCCGCGCCTATGATTTTGGCAAAATGCTGTCACGACCTTGACCTTTTGCAATACTACGCAGGCTCGAAATGCAAGAGCCTTTCGTCCGTCGGCGATTTGCGCTTTTTTAAGGCGGAAAATAAACCCGAAGACGCAACCGAACGCTGTTTGGATTGCCCCAAAGCGGATACCTGTCCGTACAGCGCAAAGGTCAATTATCTCAACAATTTCATAAACAACGGCAGTCCCGAAGACGTTTGGCCCTTCAACGTCATTGCCGTCGCGCCCATTACGGAAGAAAAAATTGTGCAGGCGCTTAAGGAAGGACCTTACGGGCGTTGCGCGTTCGCCTGCGATAACGACGTCGTCGACCACCAACAGACCTTGATGACCTTCGAAAACGGCGTGAAGGCGAGCTTGAATATGAACGCGTTCACCGCAGGTGGCGGAAGACGTATCCACTTCTTCGGCACGAAAGGCGAGCTCATTTTGGACGAAGAACTGCAATCCCTGTCGCTGAGAAGGTTCGGCAAGGAAAGAGAAACTATACCTATGTCGACGCTGATGGAAAAGGGCTACGGCCACGGCGGTGGCGACGCGGGTCTCGTCGACAAGCTTTACGACATTTTGACGGGGGACGTGGAAGCGGACACGACCTTGGAAGCGTCCGTCGAAAGCCATCTTATGGGTATCCGCGCCGAAGAATCGCGACTTAAAAACGGCAAACTGTTGCGCGTACACTAATCGCAAAAAAGACAAAAACGCGTTTCGTCCTAAACAGCAAACGACGAGGTAATTATGAAAAAGAAACCGACGTATTTTCTTATATGTAAGCTGGTGGGGATTGCATGTCTTCTCGGCACGCTCCCAGGAGTAATCCTGATGACTCGTGGTTTTGGGGATTTTGAAAACTCTTATTATATAGTCGGCTGTCTTCTTGCAACTTTCGGCATGACTTTCGGCAGTTTGTTCTTAGCCCTTGGCTTAAAACCCTCGTTTTCCAAAATGCGAATTCAGTTGCAAAAGTATATCTTAGAAGAAAACAAGGACGATTTGACTTCCATCGCAAGCGACCGCGCGGACATTACAAGCGACGCGGTGAAAACCACTGCACGCGCCGTAAAAGAAGGGCTTTGCGAAAAGAAGTTTTGCAAGTATTGCGGTAAGCAAATCGACGCCGACGCAAGATTTTGTTCCGCTTGCGGAAAAGAACAGTAACAAGTTTTCACGATGACAAACAAAAAAGACTAACGGAAATTTCGTTAGTCTTTTTTATTCTTCTAAAAACGCTTCCCTTGCGATTTCCCACACTTCGTTTGGCGTTTGCGCCGAGAAAAACTTTTCCTTGTACGCCGACGCGCCTTTCCTGCCTTTGACGTAGAAGGTTGCCATCTTGCGCATAAACACGGTGGTAAAGCGTTCGTCAAACACCTGCCCCGTCCATTTTAGATGTTTTTCCAGCATCGAAAGCTTGCTTTCGCCAGGATTTCCCGTCAGCGCGCAAAAGATTTGCGGGTCGAATAGCGACGCGCGCGCAACCATAACACCGTCCGCGCCCGTTTCGCTTAAAAGCCTTTCCGCGTCCGCATCCGAGAACACGCCACCGTTCGCAACAACGGGGATTTTTACCGCGTTTTTCGCCTTCGCAATCTCGTCGAAATTCACTTCGCCTGCATAGATTTTGTCTTTCGTTCTGCCGTGGACGGTAATAAGGCTTGCGCCAGCGCCTTCCATGCGCTTGGCAAATTCTTCCGTAATCAGTTTTTCCTGCGTGATGCCTATGCGGAATTTCACGGTGATGATTTTACCGCTTTTTACGCACTCCGACACGATTTTTTCCGCAAGTTTCGGATTCTCCATCAGCGCGCTACCTTCGCCGTTTTTGTAAATTTTCGGCACGGGACACCCCATATTGATATCGACGATAGGGAAGGGCGCAAGCGCAGGGTTTTCACAGGCAAGACGCATAATTTCAGGGTCGTTGCCGAAAATTTGCGACGCGCAAACCCCTTCGCTTTCGTCCGTATACAAAAGCTCTTTCGTGTTCTCGCTACCGTATTTCAAACCCTTCGCGCTGACCATTTCCGTATAGCAAAGCCCTGCGCCGTAGCCTTTACAAAGCCTTCTAAACGGATAGTTGGTGTAGCCTGCAAGTGGCGCTAAAAATACGTTGTTTTCGACGCGGATATTCCCTATCGTAATCGGGTGTAAACGCATACCTGCCCCCTTCGTTTATAAATCTGCCTTCGCTTTTTCGTAGTAAATATCCCACTCTTTTTCCGAAAGAGCGGTTACCGTTTTGCCGTCCGCCAAAGCCAGTTCTTCCGCCTTGGTAAAGCGTTTTGCAAAACGTTCGGCACTCTCTTTAAGCGCCTTTTCACAGTCCACGCCTGCCTTTCTGCCGACGTTGACCGCCGAGAACAAAACGTCGCCCAGTTCCTTTTCCGTTTCCGTCTTATCGCCCTGCGCGTACGCCTTGAAAAATTCCTTCAATTCTTCTTGCAAACGCAATTCCGCATCTTCAACGCTCGAAAAATCCATACCCGCCTTCGCCGCGCGTTTGCCGATTTTTTGCGCGCGCATCGTGGCAGGGAAACACTTGGGCACGTCGTTGACGGACGCACCGAACGTCGTTTGGTTTTTTTCCTGCATTTTGTTCTTTTCCCAAACGGACAACGCTCCGCTTTCTTCCGTAGCTTCGTCCTTGCCAAACACGTGCGTATGACGGGAGATGAGCTTTTTGCAAACGCCCGTTATGACGTCGGTCAAAGTAAAAGCGCCTGTTTCTTCCTTCATTACCGCGTGGAAAACCGCCTGCAAAACGACGTCGCCCGCTTCTTCCAAAACCTTGTCGTCGTCGCCCGAATCGATGGCATCCACCAACTCGTACGATTCTTCCACCGCCGCCATTTTAATACTTTCCGGCGTTTGCACCCTGTCCCAAGGACAGCCGTTCGGCGCGCGAAGGCGTACGATGATTTCCTTCAAATCGTCCAAGCTAAAACGTTCTTTCTCCATCAAATCCGCGCGCTCTATCGCAATCGCCGTCGTGTAGTCGTATCCTTTTTGTCTGTCGATTTCGTACAACGGCACACACTTTTTCTTATCGCCCGAAAGATAGCACGTCTTGCGTTCTTCGCCCACCGCGTCGCTAAGCAACAATTTCACGTCGCTTGCCAAGGCTTGGTCGTCCAAATCGTAGACGATAAGCGGAAAACCCAGCTCGCCCAAGCGCAGTTTTTCTTCCAGCTCGTACGCGGAAACGGCGGTGTACGAACAGCCTAAAAACCCTGCCCGTCTTACAAGCGACGTTACCCTGGACACGCCGTCGATGATTTCTATTTTACCGCGCAGGCGTTTTTGGAGCGCCTTTACCGAGTTGTCTTCCGTTGCCGAGCCGTCGACAAGATAGACGGCGTCGTTGCCTGCATCCAAAACCGCTTTCGCCAAATTTTTTGCCAGCGTGTTAAACGAACGGCTGGTTTCATAAACACCGTCCAAGCACGTATGCTCTACGCCGAGTGCAAGCACCGATTCGTACGAAGTCGTACCTTTGGTACGAACGACGATTTTTCTGCCCGCTTTCGCGCCGTTTACAATCGTTTCTTCCGCGCGTTTGGACAAATCGCCTTTCTCTACGCCAAGACCTATTACGGTAATCATCAAGGTTCTCCTTTTTTTCGCTTGTCGATAGACTGAAAAGCGCTGAACCCAACAAGGTTTTAGAGGCAAAAATGGTACGTACTGCTTTTTGCTTCCTAAAACTGCTCTGCATCTCAAAAGACGGATTTTTTAGCGGTTTTTTGGTGTGGTCTCGCGCAGACATATTGAACATATTTCAAGCGCGACCGCGACGAAAAGAGCAAAAAAGATGCTTTTGAGAGTTATTGCGGTTCAATCCTTTTCAGACTAACTAAATTATACACCAAATCGATAAAAAATGCAACCAAATAACAAAGATTGGTGGCGATGGCAAGTCCGAAAACGGAAATTTGCGCGTTGCGGAGCAAAAAAACGTAGGTCAACGTTTTCACGAGCACGGCAATAAGCATGGAAAACGCGGAATACTGCGGTTTGCCTTGCGCGGTTAGGCAGGCGGATAGCGTTTGTACGCACGAGAGCGTCAACGCGCTGACGGAAAGGGCGCGAACAAGTCCAACGAGCGTTTGCATTTCGTCGTCTTTTAGGCTTTTGAAGATAATCCTAACGGCAGGCGACGCGAAAAGATATAACGAAAGCGCGCTGACTGCGCCCAGTAGCGCCGTCAAACCCAGCGCAAAGAAAATACGTTTTTTACGCTCCTTTCGCGTCGTGGCTTGCGCGATGCTGGGGATGCTGGAAACGGCGATGCCGTAGGCGATGGAAACGGGCAGATTTATCATCGTTACCGCTCCGCCGGAAAACAAACCGTACAAGGAAACGGCGTCCGTGGCGTACGCGCTCATAAGACGCACGGCAAGCACGCTGTCTATTAGCGACGACGCCGGCAAAAGCATAGACGAAAACGTAACGGGAACGCTGAGTTTTAAGACGGTTTTCATCGCAACCCTGTCCCCGTCTTTTTTCGTTTTGGTGGGGGCAGGTACGCGTTTATATAAAAATAGCATTAGAAAAAGCGCAACCGTTTCAGACAGCGTTACGGATAAAAGCAAAAAGACGACTGCCTTTTCAATATCCGCACGGAAAAGATAGGCAAACAAAAGCCCAAACCCGACCTTGACAAGCTGTTCGATAATCTCGGAAAGGGCGGTGGGGCGCATTTCGTTTCTGCCTTGAAACCAGCCCCGAAACACGGAAATTGCAGACACCAAAAACACGGACGGCGCAAGCGCGTAGTATCCAAACAACACGCCTTGACTACCCTGCGCTTTCGACAAAAGGGGCGCAAGGGCAAACATCAACGCCGTACCAAAACCGCCGATGAGTAAAAACAATTTCATTGCCGTTTTGAAAACGGCGCGGTGTTCGTCTTGTCCGCGCTCGGCGGTGAGTTTGGCAATCGACGAAGGTATACCCGTTGCGGAAACGGTTAAAAGCAGGCAATAGACGGGGTAAACGAGTTGGTATAGCCCGATGCCCCTGCCACCGATTAGGTTGGTGAGCGGTATTCTATACAGCGCGCCGATAAGTTTTGCCAAAAAACCGCCCACAGCAATCGTTATCGCACCCTTCAAAAACGCCTTTTTGTTTCCTTTCTCCACCTGACTTTGCATACGCCACCCCCAGGCTTAGGTTGTGAAAAGGGGGACGTTTTTATCGAAAATTCCACAAAAAAAACGACGGACAAAATCGTCCGTCGTCTTTTTTGTATGCGTTTCGAATTATTCTTCTACGATTGCTTCTACAGGGCAGGTTTCTACGCACGCACCGCATTCAACGCAAGCGTCCGTGATTTTGTAGATATCGCCTTCCACGATAGCTTCTACGGGGCATCCTGCTGCACAAGCACCACAAGCCAAACATTTATCCGTAATTCTGATTGCCATAATTCGTTACCTCCATTTTTTTGCTTTATCCTATTCATTATAACATATATTCTACAATTAGTAAAGAGTCTTTCGACGGTTTTTTTTAACTTTTTTATGGAAATTCGTGCTTATTCGCGCAGTTTTTCCACCGTTTCCTTTATCAAACGCGCCACCGTAATAATTTCTTCTTCCGTCGTCGCCTTACCAAAACTAAAACGCACGCACTCCCTTGCTTCCTTTTCCGTCCTTCCCATTGCCATCAAAACGTGGCTGGGTTTCACCGACGCGCTTGAACAAGCCGAGCCGACGGACAACGAAACGCCTTTCAAATCCATCGCGTACACGAAATCCGTGCCGTTGACGCCGTGAAAGCGTACGTTCAAAACCGCGCCGTCCGTGTCCCCGTTGACGGTAACGTCCGAAATCGACGTGAGTTCGCGTAAAAACAAAGCCTTCAATTCCGAAATCCTTGTTTCCGTTTCGCCCATTTCCTTTCTCACCTTTTCGTAAGCCTCTGCAAGTCCGACTACCAAAGGAACGTTTGTCGTGCCACCACGCAAGCCCCTTTCCTGCTCGCCACCGACAATCAAGCCTTTCGTCTTTACACCGCTTTTAATATACAGCGCGCCGACGCCTTTCGGGCCGTAGAATTTATGCGCCGACAAGGACAGCATATCTACGCCAAGCGCCTTGACGTCAATAGGCTCGTGGGGGGCAAGCTGTACCGCGTCCGTAAAAAACAAGCACCCGTTTTCCTTGCAAAGCTTGGCAATTTCTTCGACGGGTTGTCTAACGCCCGTTTCGTTGTTGACCGCCATCACGGCAACCAAGCCCACGGTGTCGTCCAAAAGCGATTTTACAACGCTCAACTCAACCCTGCCCCCGTCGTTTACGGGGATATACTCCACGACAAAGCCTTCTTCCTTCAGCTTTTCCGCAGAAGATAAGACGGCGTGATGTTCGATAGAAGAAAGCAAAATTTTGTTTCTGCCCGAAGTTTTCAGCGCGCGCGCACCGCTGAACATTGCCCAGTTGTCCGCTTCCGTACCACCGGACGTGAAATAAATTTCGCTGGGTTTCGCGTTCAACAGTCGGGCAAGTTTATCGCGCGAAGAATCGACGGCGTTCATCGCCTTTCTGCCGTTGGCGTGCGGAGAATCCGCGTTGCCGAAAACGTCCGTGAAATACGGCAACATTTTTTCGACGATTTCGTTGTCGGTTGGCGTCGTGGACGCACAGTCAAGATAAATCCGTTCCATACCATTATTATACAACTTCTCTCCCCGTTTGTCAACGGTTCTCGTTTGTGCTGTGGATAAGAATTTTTTTGCATAAAATTAAAATTATTTTCAAAAAACCCCTTGAAAAATGTGAAAAAATATAATATAATGGTTGCAATTATCGGTTTCGGTGAAAAAACGGGGCTTTTATGAGAGAAAAAGGCAACGTATTCACCGTGCTCGACCGATAAAATTTCATTTCCACACACAAAGGGGGATTTTATTATGAGTATTAAGAGCGAGAACATCCGTAACATTGCCGTCGTCGGACACAGCGGTGAAGGTAAAACGACGCTGTGCGAAGCGATGCTGTACAACGGCGGGGCAATCGACCGTATGGGTAAAGTTGCCGACGGAACGACCGTTTCCGACTTTGACGATTTGGAAAAAGCGAAACAAATGTCCATCTACACGTCCTGTTCGAACTTGATGTGGAAGGGCGTTAAAATCAATCTTTTAGACCTTCCCGGATATTACGATTTCGAAGGCGAAAGAAACGAAGGTCTGCGCGCAGCGGGCGGTGCGCTTTTGGATATCGGCGCAAACGGCGTTATTCCTATCGGCGCGGAATCCATCGTCGACTACTGCTTAAAACTTGGTAAACCGCTGATTATTTTCATCAACGGTATGGACAAGGACAACGCGGATTATTTGGGCACGGTACAGGCGCTCCGCGCGAAATACGCAGGGAAACTTGCTCCTATTCAAATCCCTATTATGGAAGGCGGAAAAATGCAGGGCTGTATCAACGCTTTGCAGGAAAAGGCGTACCTTTTCAAGGACACCGGTCCGCAGGAAATCGCCATCCCCGACAGTCTGAAAGACCAAGTCGAAGAAATGAAAGCCAGCCTTATGGAAACGGCGGCGGAAAACGACGAAGTTCTTCTTGATAAATATTTCGAAACGGGCGATTTGACGCGCGAAGAAACGATTCGCGGTATTCGTATCGGTATCGCATCCGTCAACACGATTCCCGTTATGGCAGGCTCGGCACTCACCAACCGTGGCGTCATCAACCTTCTCAACGAAATCGTTACGTATATGCCCCAGGCGCGCGAACGCTTGAACACGATGGTAGAAACGGACGACGGAAAAGTATATTCCCTTCGCACGGAAGCGGACGCTCCGTTTGCGGCGCAGGTTTTCAAGACGGTTATCGTCCCGTTCTCGGGCAAACTTTCCTACCTTAAGAGTTTCCGCGGTGTGTTAAAGTGCGGTTCTACCGTTTGGAATCCCAACACGGAAACGGAAGAAAGAATCGGTCAAATTTACACGCTGAAAGGCAAGAAGATGGAACCCGTAGACGAACTTGCAACGGGCGACATCGGCGCGGTCAATAAACTCAACAACACGAACACGGGCGACACGCTTTGCGACCCGTCCGAAAAAGTGAAATTCTCGCCTATCCATTTCCCCAAACCCACGTTGTTTATGTCCGTTTCCGCGGAAAAGAAAGGCGAAGAAGACAAGGTTTTCGCAGGTCTTGCGAAACTGAAAGAAGAAGACTACACCTTCTCGATTGAAAAGAACGCGGAAACCGCGGAAATGGTTATCGGCGGTCAAGGCGACATCCAGCTTGAACTTCTTTCTAAGAAAGTGAAGGCGCGTTACGGCGTCGATATGAAACTCTCTTCGCCCAAGATTGCGTACCGCGAAACGATTCGTGGCACGACGGAAGCGGAAGGCAAGCACAAGAAACAATCGGGCGGACACGGTCAGTACGGGCATTGTAAAATCCGTTTCTCGCCCAGCGAAGAAGAATTCGTATTCGAAGAAGAAGTCGTTGGCGGTGCAGTTCCTAAAAACTACTTCCCCGCAGTCGAAAAGGGGCTTAGAGAAAGTATGGAACACGGTCCTTTGGCGGGCTACCCCGTTACCGGTTTGAAAGCGGTGTTGTACGACGGAAGCTATCACGACGTAGACTCTAACGAACTTTCCTTCAAGATGGCGGCGTCGATTGCGTTTAAGGAAGGTTTGAAAAACGCGAAACCCGTCCTTCTCGAACCCGTTTACAGCCTGAAAATCGCCGTGCCTGCCGACTATCTCGGCGACGTTATGGGCGACATCAATAAGCGTCGCGGACGCATTATGGGTACGGACACCGAGGGCGACCGCGCCATCATCACGGCGGAAGTTCCCCTTGCGGAAATTAAGACGTACACGATGGAACTTCGTTCGCTTACGCGTGGCAGTGGTAAATTCGTTTCCGAATTCCTTGGTTATGAAGACGTTCCGCCGATGCTCGTAGACAAAATTATCGCGGACGCACAAAAAGCGTAACGTAAACAATCTCTCGAAGCGATAACTCCTTCATCGCTTCTTAAAAGAGTCTTTGAATCCCCCTTCAAAGGCTCTTTTTTCTTTACATTTGCTTTTTTTTGTGTTATACTTTTCTTATGAAACTTGATTATAAAACGCTTTACACGAAAAATTTTGAGTTTTACGAAAGCCGTCCACAAGCAAAACGCGTCGTCGTGCTTTTGAATAAACTCCTTCCTTACCTGTTTGCGCTTGCATACGTCCTTTTGTGGGTATACGCGTACGATACGGTGGAACAAAGAGAACTGGTGTCCATCTTTTTCTCTCCCGTACTGTCCTTAATAACGGTGACCGCAATGCAGTTGTTTTGTCAGCGACCCCGTCCCTACGAAAAAACGGGCGCAGGCATTACGCCGATGATAGAAAAAAGCGCGAAAGGCAACTCTTTCCCCAGCCGTCATATCGCGTGCGCGGTTGCCGTTGCGATGGCGTTTTTCGCGCACCTGCCCGTTGTCGGCGCGCTCCTTCTCGTGTTTGCGCTTACGCTTGTCTATACGCGCTTTACGATAGGCGTGCATTATATTTCCGACCTTTTGGTCGGCGGTGGCGTCGGTTTGTTTTTCGGTGTTTTGCCTTTCTTCTTCTAACGCATTAAAAGGCGTGCCTTTGGGGGCGCGCCTTTTTTCTTTTTCACAAAAATTGTGCCTATTTTTCCTTTTAACAATTTTTTCAACAACTGCTTAAAATTATTGACGAAAGGCAAAAAGTATGGTACAATGTTATTTGGACAAGAACGGATTTGTAAATTTTCCGTTCCGTTACGATGTCACAAAAAATAATTTTTCATATATTGGAGGAACTCTATTATGGCAAACGTAAAAGTTGCAATCAACGGTTTCGGCCGTATCGGTCGTCTTGCTTTCAGACAGATGTTCGACGCAGAAGGTTATGAAGTAGTTGCTATCAACGACCTCACCAGCCCTTCGATGCTCGCTCACCTTTTGAAATATGACACGGCGCAGGGCAGATATAAGTACTGCGACAAAGTTACCGCTGACGACGAAGCAGGTACGATTACCGTTAACGGCAAAACCATCAAAATCTACGCAGAAAAAGACGCTGCTAACTGCCCTTGGGGTGAATACGACGTTGACGTTGTTTTGGAATGCACCGGTTTCTACTGCTCCAAAGCAAAATCCGAAGCGCACATCAAAGCAGGCGCAAAGAAAGTCGTTATCTCCGCTCCCGCAGGCAACGACCTTCCTACCATCGTTTACAGCGTAAACGAAAAGACGCTTACGAAGAACGACAACATCATCTCCGCTGCGTCCTGTACGACCAACTGTCTTGCTCCTATGGCAAACACGCTTAACAAGCTTGCTGCAATCAAGAAGGGTTACATGACGACGATTCACGCTTACACCGGCGACCAGATGGTACTTGACGGTCCCCACAGAAAGGGCGACTTCCGTCGTGCTCGTGCAGCTGCTGCAAACATCGTTCCCAACTCGACGGGCGCTGCAAAAGCTATCGGTTTGGTTATCCCCGAACTCAACGGCGTGCTTGACGGTTGCGCACAACGCGTTCCCGTTCCCACCGGTTCGCTTACCCAACTCGTTGCAATCTGCGAAGGCGAAGTTGACGCAGCTACCGTAAACAAGGCAATGAAAGACGCGGCTTCCGCATCCTTCGGCTACACGGAAGAAGAAATCGTTTCGTCCGACATCATCGGCATCACCTACGGTTCGTTGTTCGATGCTACGCAGACGAAGTGCATGCCTATGGGCGACGGCAACACGCTTGTTAAAGTTGTTTCCTGGTATGACAACGAAAACTCCTACACCAGCCAGATGGTTAGAACGATTAAGTACTTCGCTGAACTTTAATCGAATAGGAGCGTAAGAAAAACGCAATCCTTCGACGAATTTTCGTCGAAGGATTTTTTTCGTTTTTATTGCATTTCTCCTTGTAATATGCTATAATCTTCCTAACGACTAACTTTGGAGAAAGGATATGTGTAAAATTGTCAACGGCGTTTCCATCCCTAATATGCCTTGGGAAGATTGTCCTAAAGATTACTATCTTCCCGTGTGGAGATACACACAAAACCCCGTCATCAAACGTCACGTCAACCCGACCATCGCGCGCGCGTACAACTCCGCCGTCGTGCCTTTTGAAGGCGCGTTTATAGGCGTGTTCCGTGGCGATAAATACGACGGTTGTCCCAACTTGTTTATCGGTCGCTCGAAAGACGGTTTACGTTTCGAACTCGAAGAAACACCGATTCATTTCGTAGACGAAGACGGCAACCCCGTCCAGGATACCGACTGGCAATACGACCCGCGCGTGATTCCTTTGGACGGCGACTACTATATCGTTTGGTGCGACGATTTTAGTGGCGCTACCATCTCGGTTGCAAGAACAAGCGATTTTAGAACGTTCGTGAAATACGACCGTCCCTTCCTTCCCAACAACCGCAACGGCGTTTTGTTCCCCAGGAAAATCAACGGGCGCTATTGCATGCTTTCGCGCCCCAGCGACATGGGACATACGCCCTTTGGCGACATTTTCCTTTCGCAATCGTACGATATGCAGTTTTGGGGGATGCATAGGCTCGTAAAACAACGTGGCTTTGCTTGGTGGAATTTCTTGAAAATCGGTGGTGGTCCTGCACCGATTGAAACGGACGAAGGCTGGCTTGTCTTTATCCACGGCGTAGCAGGGACTTGCAACGACTACGTCTACTCGATGGGCGCAATCGTTTTGGACAAAGACGACCCCAGCAAAGTGCTGTACACCTGCAAGGATATGCTGTTGACGCCTGAAGAACTTTACGAAACTAACGGTTTCGTCCCCGGCGTCGTCTTCCCCACAGCAACCCTTTGCGATAAGGATACGGGCAGAATCGCCATTTACTACGGCTCGGCAGATACCTGCACTTGTCTTGCTTTTACAACCGTGGAAAAAGTAATGCGCTATATCAAGGCACATAAGGAATAAAACACAAACCCCCAACGGATACCCGTTGGGGGTTATTTTTTCGTTCGTTGCGTACACGGTACGCTTATTTTTAGTTTCTACGGTTGTTTCCGCGTCCGAAAATCAAAAGTACCCACACCGCAAAGCGAAGAAAATAAACAAGCGAAGTGAGCAACGACGCCACGTACGTTTGCGCCGCCGCGTCCAACATTTTGTCCGCGTAGGGAAGTTCGCTTTCCGTTAAAATCCCTTCTTCGACCAACATCTTTTTCGCGCGTCTACTAGCGTCGTATTCGACGGGCAAGGTTACCAAAGCAAACAAAGTGGACAACCCGTACAACACTACGCCTGCCAGCGCAAGGTAAAAACCAAGGTCGATATTTTGCGTCGAATACACCAAGACGTCCAACAATAAACCGACCAAAACGAGCGGTAAAGCTAAGCGCGAGCCGAAATTGGTAATCGGCACTAACACGCTACGCAGTCTATACAAGAAAAATCCTTGTTTCTTTTGCAGGACGTGTCCGATTTCGTGCGCGGACACCGCGACGGATGCAATCGAGTCGTCGCCGTACACCGATTCGGAAAGGTTGACAACGCCCTTTGTCGGGTGGTAATGGTCGGTCAGCATACCGCCTATCCTGCCAACGCGAATATCACGGATTCCGTTGGCGCGCAACAAGCGTTGCGCCGTATCATACCCCGTCATCCGAGAGCGAGTGGACATTTTTCCGTACGCACCGTATGCGGAACGGACTTTTGCGCTGGCACGCATACCAAGCACCGCGCAGGCTAAGATAAGCAACGTAAACAATAGATAATATTTATACATAAACGTTCTCCTTATCAATAATATACCCCGTTTTCAGCTTGTCCAAGCACGAAACGGGGTGTTTTTCTTATAAATCGATGGTGTAGGCGTACAACTCGGACTTGGAAACGCCCCTGTCCTTCGCCGTCTTTTTCAAAGCTTCCTTTTTATCCAGCCCTGCACGCATATAATGCTGAATATGCTCTTTAGGCGACAACGCGTTCAGCGGGCTCTCTTTTTCTTCCGCTCCGCCGACAATCAGCACGTATTCACCGCGCTTTTCGCCGTCTAAGCCGTCCGCCAAACGGAAATTTCGCGCTTCTTCGTGGATTTTCGTAATCTCGCGTACCGCGCAGGCAGGTCTGTCGCCAAACACTTCGTACATCGCCTTCACGTCCTTGTCCACGTCCTGCGGTGCGCTGTGGAAAGCAAGCGTCAATTCAACGTCCTTGTATTTCTCCAAAACTGCCTTCTTTTCGCTGGCTTTGTCTGGCAAGAACCCGATAAACGCAAACCTGTCGGCAGGCAAAGCGGACAATACCAGCCCTGCCACAAACGCGCACGCACCGGGAATCAGCGTGTACGGTTCGCCCTGTTCGCGAAGGGTACGGCAAACGACGTTGCCGGGGTCGGAAACGACGGGCGTGCCGGCATCGGAAACGACGACGACTTTTTCACCGCGCCTGGACGCCTGCAAAATCTTTTCCGCCGCTTCACGCTCGTTAAACTTATGGCAAGCGTGCAGATTTTTCTTAATTTCGTACGCGTTCAACAGCTTTAAGGTGTGGCGCGTGTCTTCGCAAAAAATCACGTCCGCTTCCCTCAAGGTTTCCAAAGCGCGCAGGGTAATGTCTTTTAAGTTTCCTATCGGCGTCGCCACGAAACTGACCATGTATCTTCTCCTTTATTCGTTGTAAATCGTGTCCATTATCTCGACGCTCGGCTTACCGCCTTTAACGCCTTCTACCATAACCAAATAGGGTTTCGACGCGTACCTGCCCCATACAAATTGAATTTTCTTCACTTCAATCCCTGCTTCGTGCAAAGTGTAACAAACTTCTGCAAGCCTGTCGGCGCGGTGCAACATACAAATCCTTCCGCCATACTTTAACGCAAATTTCGCCGTCGTTGCAATTTCCTTCAAGGTTATCGTAATCTCTTTTCTGCAAATCGCCTTATGGTATTCGTCGTTGTCAAAACCACCCTTTTCGTAAGGCGGATTGCAAAGAATCAGCGAAAATTTTTCTTGATAGCGCTTGGGAATTTCCTGCAATCTACCTTCCACAAACTCGAAATTCTCAAACCCGTTGTACGTCGCCGTTTTTTTCGACAACGCCAAAAGCTCGGGTTGCAATTCAAACAACGTAAAGCGAATACCCTGCGTGTTTTTGTTAAGCGCGTAAAAATGGAACGCGACGATACCGCTCCCCGAACAAAAATCGGCAACGATTTCTCCGCGTTTTGCGCGCGCAAACCTGGAAAGCAAAACGGAATCGGACGTAAAACGATACAGTCTTGTGTCCTGCACGATTTTCAGCCCGTCCATCATCATATCTTCCAGCACTTCGTATTCGCCAAGCGTAAACTTTTCGTCCATAACAACTCCTTACCTTTTCAGTATAACACTCGCGCGCGAAAAAGTCAATCCTTCCGCGCAAACGAATACTTTTTTCTTTGCAAACACAAGCTAACTTTCGTGAAAAACTTATCCGATTGCTTACAAAAAAACGTCGATTTTCTCAAAACGGCACTCCCTTCGGAAGACGTGCTTTTTTATGCGTTTGTTACCGCAGACGACGTAGCCTGCACCATCGCCTACGCCGACGGCGTCGTCAACAAACAGTTGCTTGGCGACCTTGTGGCGCGTCCGCTTTCCCGTCTTTCTATCAAAAAGGAAGGGGGCAGGTACGAATTAACGAAGGAAATCGTCGAAAAAACCCTGCTTTTCCCCGAACTGAAGACGGTTAAACTTTCGCAGGACGCCGTAAAAGAAATTTTAGACGGAAACTCGCTACTTCTCGTCGACGGGGTGAAAGAAGGCTTTATCGTCGGCGCAAAGCTCCTACCAAATCGCGCCGTCATCGAGCCACCCACCGACGTCGCCGTCAAAGGCCCAAGGGAAGGGTTTATCGAAGACGTCAAAACGAATATGGGCTTAGTGAGAAAACGCCTAAAAACGTCGGCACTTCGGTTTGAAACGCTCCGCGTCGGCAAACAGTCGGACACCGCCGTTACCCTTTGTTGGCTGGAAGGAACGGCAAACGACGACGTGAAAAGCGCGCTCAAAGAAAAGATACAGGCGCTCAACGTGGACGTTATCCCCGATTCGTCGTATATCGCAGGCTTGGTTTCGCCGAGAAAGCACTCCGTTTTCCACACCATCGGCACGACGGAAAAGCCCGACGTCTTTTGCGCAAAGCTGGCGGAAGGCAGGGTGGGGGTGTTGGTCGACGGCTCGCCGATTGCCCTGACCGCACCCTATCTTCTCACGGAAGATTTGCAAAGTGGGGAAGACTACTTCGTGTCGCCGTTCGTCGCGACGAGTTATCGCTTTTTACGGCTCTTGTCCGTGTTCATCGCCATACTTTTGCCTGCCTTTTACGTGTCCGCGCAACTGTACAAAATGCAACTTCTTCCGCTGGGACTTATGCTGACGATTGCCAGTAGCGTGCGCGAACTTCCGCTTTCGCCCAGCCTGGAAATGTTCGTCGTGTTGCTCCTTTTGGAAACGTTGAAAGAAGCAAGTATCCGTATGCCGAAATACGTAGGCATGTCGCTGTCCGTCGTGGGCGCGTTGGTGCTTGGCGAAACGGCAGTATCCGCAGGCTTTTTATCCACGCCTGCCATCATCATCGTCGCGTTTTCGGGCATTTGCCTGTACACCGTACCAAATTTTGTGGAAACGGGCAGTCTTTTGCGCTGGCTTTTCCTGCTTGTCGCAGGTTGCGTCGGACCGTTTGGCATCGTACTTTTGTTCGCTTTCGTTTTATACTATCTGATTACGGCGGACGCCTTTGGCACGCCTTTGCTTGCGCCGTTTAGCCCTTTAATCACGCACGACCTTCGCGACGCCGTCGTGAAATATAACAGGCAAACCCTAAAAACGCGTCCGTCTTTCCTACGCTCGAAAAACCATACTCGTTACCGAGAACACGGCAAAACAAAGGGGGCAGGTACGCGTTGAACGAAAAAGGAGTACGTTTATTATGAGTTCTTTATCCAAAACCGACACCGCGCCGTATCCAAGACAAATCGCCTTTGTCTGCGCCTTCTTGCTGCCTATGGGCAAATTGATGGAACTTCCGTCCCTTTTGGCGCGCTACGCCAAGGGTGATTTGTTGTTGCCTGCTCTTATCCAGTTTTCGTTGCAGGCGTTGGTTCTTTTGTGCCTGCTTCTTGCGCTTTCGTCGTCGAAGGCGACCTTACACCAACGCCTATCCGCCGTCTTTGGCAGGGCAACGCCCGTATGGTACGCGCTGTTTGCCGTCTATTATTTGCTTGCGTCGGTGTTGCCCCTTTTAGATTTTGAAAAATTCGTCTACGCCGTCTATTTTGACACCGCGCCGACAACCTTTTCCTTCGGATTTTTCTTCCTGGTCAGCGCGTTTGTGTCGACGAAAGGGATAAAAGCGGTGGGTAGGTGCGCCGACTTGTGCCTGTTTTTGTTTTTACTGCCTTTCATTGCCCTGCTCTTGATGTCGTTGTTCGAAGCGGATTTTACGACGCTTTTGCCCTTTTTCGGCACGAAAGCGTCGCAAAGCCTACGCGCCGTCTTAAAAACAACGCCACATTTTTCCGACGTAGCCCTGCTTTTGCCCTTGTTTTTGCATTTCCGTTACGAAAAAGGCGACGGTAAGAAAATTATGGCGGGCTATGGCGTGGGCGCAGGGCTTTGCCTGCTGTTTTTCGCCGTGTTTTTCGGCATCTTTTCTACGATTGCCCCGCGCGAGCATTACGCATTTTCCAAAATCGCGCAATATTTCCCCGCGCTGTCCGTCGTCGGTAGAATCGACTTGGTGTTTGTATACCTTCTCTCCACGACGCTACTTTTCTACACCGCCCTTCCGCTCGCTTACGCCACGGAACTGACTTCGTCGCTTTTTTCTACAAGCAAGAGAACTCTGCCGTCCTTTTGCATCAACCTTTCCGCCTTTTTCTTCGTCCTGTTTTTCAACCGCAGTTACGACGCCTTTTATCGGTTTTTTAGCGGTCCGCTAAGCCCCGTTTTTGTCGTCATCTCGTACCTGCTACCCTGTTTTTGCCTTTTTCTACCCAAAACCACTAAAAAGGAGAACGCCCTTGCATAGCGCCCACGCAAAAAATACCGTCAGATATTATCTATTTATCATCGTCTTTTTGGCGTTTTTGTTTTTCTCTAACAACTTCGGCTTAATCGACGTGCAAAAAACCGCCATCGTTATGGCGGCTGGCATCGACCGCGAAGGCGCTCAGTTTATCGTAACGTCGCAAATCGCAATTCCGCAATCGTCCAAGCAGGGCAAAGCCACGCAAGCCGTCCAACTTGTCAGCCGTGGAAACACGGTTGCGGAAGCCTTCGACCAAATCAATTCGAAAACGGGTTGGTATCCAAAGCTCGTGTTTTGCAACCTAATTTTGTTGGGCGAAAACACGGCGCAGGAAAACGTTTTCGACGCGCTCGATTTCTTTCTTTTGGACGAATACCTGTCCGACAACTGCCAGGTCGCCGTTTGCCACGGTTTAGCCAAGGACGTTTTGAATACGACGGCGCTCGTCGACCCGTCCAGCGCCACCGCGCTCTCGAAAATTCTTTCTAAGCACGCCGAAAGGGTGGGCTCGGCAATGCCGTCGTCCTTGCGAAATTTTGCCGTCGGTTATTTCAGCGAAAGTCAAAGCGGTTATCTCCCCGTCGTGAAAAGAGAGCCGGCACAAGAGAAAATAGGGAAAGCCAGCGCGGACGCGTCGCAAGGCAACGACGGTACGCAAGGGCGCGAAAACGAGCAATCGGGGAAGGATAAACCCGTCTTTAGCGCGCAATCAACCGCCCTGTTCGTGGGCGGAAGATGGAAGGAAACGCTGACCCCGTCGGAAAGCTTTGCCACGAGCGCCGTTCTAAACACCCTTCGGCTTGCCGATTATTCGGTGGACGCAAACGGCGCAAGCTGTACGCTGTCGATTAAAAACAACGACGGCAAAACGAAACTCGACGTCGGCGAACACGGGGACGCGCGCCTAAAAATACGCCTAAACCTGTCGGCAGGCGTGCTGGATTACTCTCGCTCTCTGCCCGTGGACGAGTTGGCGGATGCCGGCGACGTACCTTTCGGCGTGTTCGACAGCGCGCAAAAGCGGTTGACGGCGGAAATCGTGTCCGCGTTTGAAAAAGCCAAGCGCGTAGGTTGTGATTTGTTCGGGGTACGCGACAAACTGATAAAATACGGCAAGCGCAAGCACCGAAATTATAAGGACGTCGTACTTTCGCAAACGACGGCGGACGTATCCGTGGTTTTCCACGGCGTACGCTGATTTTATCCACCAAACCGAACGCCTTGCAAAAACGGGGTACAAGTTATCCACACCTGCTTTGCGCAAACGCCGTCTATCTTTGTCGAACGGGGGCGAAACATACCGCTCGCGCTGTATATAACCCGTAAAAAACAGGGAAAATGTGGATAAGTAAGGGTTATCAAGGTAGGCAAAGCGTATTTTGTGGATAACTTTGATTATTGAACAATAGTATAAAAACGGAAATCCTGGGGATTTCCCGTATTTTCCGCGGAAAACCCACGTTTTTCTGTGGATAACTCGGCTATTTTTCTATTTTTGTAAACGGCCGTTTGCTTATTTTTTTGGGGATAACGATTATTGAATTTGCAATTTTTAGACAGTTTTTCGTGAAAAACGAAAACTTTGTGCAAAAAACAGGCGGTTTATCCACAAACAAACGTTCTTTTTTGCAAAACGGGCAAAAGTTATGCACAGTTATCCACAAAAGTTTTGCGTATATTTGTATAAAAAGGCGTGAAAAAGCGCCCTTTCCACAACGGAAAGGGCGCTTATTTTTTCTGCGTTTAGAAAATCCAGCCGATGATAACGAACAGCGGATTGTTGTTGTAAAGCGCACCCAAAATGGCGCTTTGCGAGATGTACGCGCCGATGGAAATGACGGGAATCAGCGACAGGAAAGACAAGATTGCGCTTAAAATTAAGATAAGCTTTAAAACGCCGATAAGCGAGCCGAGCAACGCATTGACCGGTCCAAGTACGGGGATACAGCTAACGACACCGTTCAACACACCGCCTAAGAAACGGAAAGCGAGTTTCGTCAAGAAGAACAACGCGATACCGCAAATAAAGGTCGTTGCCCAGCCTGCGGTAACTTCGCCAAGCAGGGACGCAATCGTCGTGCCTGCAGGCAAAGACGCGCCTGCGTAGTTGTCTAAAATAAAGCCGACGAATAGTTCAGGGATTTCGTATTGCGCAAGCGCGGTTTCCACGCCAACACCCGAAATGTCGATGTTGAAACCTTCTCTCGACGAAAACGATTCGGTAAACGACGCCTTCAAGGATTCCCCAAGCCCAAACAGTCCGTTCGTCCACTCGGAAAAAGGTCGCGCGAGCGTGAAGACGATAACGAGCGACACAATCGTCGCCACTACGCCTACTATCGAGCCGATTAACCCTTTTTTCGCGCCACGAAGACCCATAATGATTAACGCGACGACGAGAACAATATCCAGCGCACCGTTTGACCAATGCGCATCCAACAAAGCGTTTAAGTGTACCATACGTTCTCCTTCCATTATACCAACTTTTCTCTATTATAACACGCGCGCGTGAAATTTTCAAGGCTTTCTAAAAAATAATTTTACGTTTTCGTTTAATTTCCCTACCCCTTGGGAATACTTTAACAAAAAGAAAGGGCGGTTTGGTTTTGGAATACTCGTTTCACGTTTACAACAAGATGGCGCAGGACGGCGCGTCGATGGCTTTGGACAAATTATTGCGCGCGAATTTCCGCGAAAAATGCAAAAAGAAGGGGGCAGGTACGCGTTTAGAAGACCTTTCGCCCGTCGTCGTGTGCATAGGAAGCGACCTTGCCATCGGCGATTCTTTAGGGCCTATCGTCGGCTCGATGCTCAAATACAAAACGCAGGGCACGGCAAGTTTTTTATACGGCACGCTGTCTTCGCCTATCACCGCGAAAGAAATCAAGTATATGCGCGGTTTTTTGCAAGCCACGCACCCCGACAGACAAATCGTCGCCGTGGACGCCGCCGTGGGCGAGAAGGGGGACGTGGGGCTTATGAAACTGTCCGACACACCGCTTTGCCCAGGCGCGGGCGCAAACAAACGGCTTGGCGAGCTTGGCGACTTATCCGTAATGGGTATCGTCGCCGAAAAATCGCTCGCAAATTACGGGCTTTTCAACACGACGCGTCTAAATCTCGTCTATTCCATGGCGGAAATTTTGTCCGACGCGCTTGCCTGCGTCTTATGGGAGCGCGCGGAAAAGTCGGACGCGAAAATCAGTGGCTAAACGCGAAAAACGTTTGACAGTTCGCTTTTTCTTGTGCTATAATAGGCGAGTAAAGGAAGGTTTTCGGTAAAACACTTCCTTATAAAAATAAAAAAACCGAGGTACAACTTATGAAAAACGTGTTTTCGACGAAACGGATTTGTCGCGCAGGCATCATTTGCGCGCTGTACGTAGCACTCACCTATGCTTTTATGCCCTTTGCGTTTGGACCGGTGCAGGTCCGCCCTGCAGAGGCGCTTTGTCTTTTACCCCTGCTTTTCCCCGAAGCCGTGCCCGCGCTTTTCGTGGGTTGCGCGCTGTCGAATATCGCGTCCCCGTACGTCGCGTTTGACGTGCCCATCGGCTCGATGACGACGCTTTTAGCATCACTCGGCACGTACATGGTAGGCAGGTTTTTCAAAACGGACTGGAACAAGGTCATTGTCGGCGGACTTTTCCCCGTCCTTCTCAACGCCTTGATTTTGCCGATTGTTATGGTGTTTATCTTCGGCGAAGCGGACAACCACCAAAGCCTTTTGGTGGCGTATTACACGTACTTCGGCTCGATTGCCTTCACGCAGGCGGTTTGGGTGTACGCCTTAGGCACGCCCTTGTATTTGGTGTGCAAACGCGTATTCAAAACCGCATAAATTTTGAAAAAAGTAAAACGGCGAGAACGTTCTCGCCGTTTTTTATTTTACTTTTTTTTAGCTTGCCTTCTTGTACACGAGTTTGGGCGTCGCGCCTTCCGTCAAGCACTCCTTCGTGATGACGACTTCTTCCACGTTCTCTTCGGACGGGATTTGGTACATGACTTCCGTCATAACGTTTTCGATAATCGTACGCAAACCGCGCGCCCCCGTCTTCAAACGGATTGCCGTCTGCGCGATTTCGCGCACCGCGTCCTCTTGCACCGTCAGTTTTACGCCGTCATAGCCCACCAACTTTTGGTACTGCTTGATGATTGCGTTTTTGGGTTCGGTTAAAATCTTGACGAGCGCCGTTTCGTCCAACGGGTCAAGGTTGACGACGATAGGCAATCTGCCCACGAATTCGGGAATTAACCCGAATTTTGTCAAATCCTGCGGTTTCACGTCGTCCAAAACGGAATAATCCGCTTCGTTTTCGCCCAGTTTTACCTTGCCGCCAAAGCCCAGCGTGGTGTCGTCCTTGCGAGAAGAAACGATTTTATCAAGCCCGACGAACGCGCCGCCGCAAATGAACAAAATGTTGGTGGTGTCCAAACGCAAACATTCTTGGTTGGGGTGCTTTCTACCGCCTTGCCGGGGAACGTTTGCCGTCGTGCTTTCGATGATTTTCAAAAGCGCTTGTTGAACGCCTTCACCCGAAACGTCGCGCGTGATGGAAACGTTTTCGCTCTTTCTCGCGATTTTGTCGATTTCGTCGATATAAATAATACCGCGTTGCGCGCGTTCGGCGTCGTAATCGGCGTTTTGAATGAGCTTTAACAAGATATTTTCTACGTCTTCGCCGACGTAGCCTGCTTCGGTGAGCGTCGTTGCGTCCGACGTTGCGAAGGGTACGTTCAAAATTTTTGCAAGCGTTCTCGCGAGCAGCGTTTTACCGCTACCCGTTGGGCCGAGAAGAAGGACGTTGCTCTTCTCGATTTCCACGCCGTCGTCTTCCTTTTTCACCGACGCGTTGATGCGCTTGTAATGATTGTACACCGCAACGGACAAAACGCGTTTCGCTTTGTCCTGACCGATAATATATTTGTCCAGCTCCGCTTTGAGTTCGGCGGGTTTTTTCAAAGGCACGTTTTCTTGCGTTGAGGTTTTCGCCTGCATTTCGTCCATCATAGACTTGCAAATTTCTACGCAATCGTCGCAAATGAAAACGCCGTCCGGGCCTGC
>JAZRDK010000112.1:0-3605 GCA_045660225.1 Candidatus Scatosoma sp. | reverse complement strand
ATCAAGTTGGAGTTGAGGTACGCCTGCGCCGATAGGAGCGTAAGCCGCAATCGTCGAAGAGGAGGACGTGTAAGGGTGAATACCGAAATCGATGTCACGCATCGCGCCGAGCTGTGCCTCGAACATGATGTATTTGCCTTCCGCATTCGCCTTCGTCAAATACATGCCTACGTCGCATACGTAGGGTGCGAGTTCTTTGCCGAATTCTTCAAAGTACGCGATGATGTCTTCCGTCTTCACCGCATCCGCGCCGTAACCGCCAACGACGGTAAGGTTTTTCCACTCTACGATGTCCGCAATACGTGCGTACAATTTTTCCGTGTTCAAAAGTTCGCCCATACGGAACGCCTTTTTATAGAATTTATCCGCGTACACGGGGCCGATACCACGACGAGTCGAGCCAAATTTCTTGCCTGCAAGACGGTCTTCTTCCAAGCAGTCCATCAAAACGTGGTAAGGCATCGTAATAACCGCGCGGTCGGAAATTTTCAGGTTTTCCGGCGTAATTTTAATGCCTGCGGATTGCAATCTTTCCATTTCACCGCAAAGGTGTTTAATATCGATAACCATACCAGGGCCCATCACGTTGACGACGTCTTCGCGCAAAATACCCGAAGGCAACAGGTTCAAAATGAACTTTCCGCGTTCGTTAATAACGGTGTGACCGGCGTTGTTACCGCCTTGATAACGGCAAACCACGTCGAATTTTTCAGAAAGAAGGTCAACCATTCTCCCCTTTCCTTCGTCGCCCCAGTTGATACCGCAAATAGATGTAAGCATTATATTTCTCCTTTTGTTTTTTACCAAAACTATCTGTAAAACAGCCCTATTAGGGCAGTTTAGCTACTATATTATATGCCTTTTTTTTCTACCTGTCAAGTGTAAAGACCGTATTCCGACGCTTTTTATAAAAATTTTTATACATATCCCCTTTTCGCGGAATTTTCACGAAGAAATTTTTTACTCCCTATTGACAATTTCTCAAAAAAGGGGTATTATAATAGTGTAAACAGGTCAAAAAGGAGATTTATATGTATTGTAGAGAGTGTGGCGAAAAATTGACGTTGCGTTTTTGCGAAAACGAAGGCTTGATTCCCTTTTGCGCAAAATGTCAATCGTATATGTTCCCCGAATTCCCTATTGCGGTGTCTATGGTGGTTACCAACCGCGCCCAAGACAAAATTTTGCTTGCAAAACACGTTGAAGACGACGATTTTATCTTGTTTGCAGGCTACGTCAAAAAAGGCGAAAACGTAGAAAAAACGATTCCCAGAGAAATTAAGGAAGAACTGGGCTTAGACGTAGTCAAGGCAAAATATATGTCTTCAAGATATCACTCCAAAAAAGAGTTGTTGATGTTGAATTTCATCGTCATCGTCGAAGAAAAGCCCTTAAAAATCGCAGAAGAAGAAATCGCGGAGGCGCGTTGGTGTACCCCTGACGAAGCCGTTACGCTCATAAGAAAGAACACGACGGCAGAATTTTTCTTAAACAACGCCGTACGCGAACTGAAAAAGAAAATCTAAAAAAATCCCCCACGGCTGAGCGCCGTGGGGTTTTTATTTGCTTTATCGTATAAGCACCGCAAATCCCGTCAAAAGGAACAAGAAGGCAAAGTTAAACGCGCTGAAAACGGCGATGTAATATCCCGTCTTTTTAGGGTTATGCTTGACGTATTCGCGGAAGGTTATTAAGCTTGCCAACGAAGAAATCAGCGTACCGACACCGCCGATGTTTACCCCTACCAACAATTCTGAATAATTGCCCGTAAATTGCGACAATAAAATGGCGGACGGAACGTTGCTAATCAACTGACAAGAAAGCGTCGATATAAGCAAAGCGTCCTTCCCAAGCAAACTAGAAATCAAATCTCTAACGGCGCTTATACGCGACATATTCCCTGCAAATATAAAGAAGAAGACGAAGGTAAAAAGCAAAGGATAATCGACTTTTTTCAACGCCTTTCTATCCGCTATAAGTAAGCTCACCACGATAACGATGAGTCCGATAATGTAAGGAATTACACGAAAAACAATGACAATGGACAACGCGAAAAGCCCTAAATAAAAGGCGGTGCGCGGAATAGGAAGCGTAATTTTCTCCCCTTCTAACGTCAAAGGCTCGCTTTTTACAAATAAGAAACAACACAAAGTAATCAACGCCACGGAAAAGAGAAAATGTGGCAACATTATCCCCATAAATTCCGTCGTTGGTATGCTAAATTTCGTGTACAAATACAGGTTTTGTGGATTGCCGAAAGGCGTTAACATACCGCCGAGATTTGCGGCGATATTTTGTAAAATAAAGGTTACCGCCATATACTTCGTCTTGCCCGTAGACGATAAAACGAAATAACCAAGCGGTAGAAAGGTCAAAAGAGCCATATCGTTGGCAATCAACATCGAGCCGATGAACGTTACGTACACCAGCGCCAACACGCACAGGCGCGCGGTTTTGAAAAGAGAAACGATTTTTTGCGCAAGCGCGTAGAAAAAACGCACGTTTTTTAAGGCGCAAACCACCGCCAAAACGCAAAACAAACAAGTCAGCGTTTTGAAATCAAAATAGTCGACGTACGCTTTGTCGGGCGGAACGATACAGGACGTTATAAGTGCCAACACGAAAGCAACGCATAAAACCGCGTTATTTTTTATAAACGAAACCAACTTGTTTTGCGCGCTCATTTTCCCCGCTCCTTTTTATATTGTAACCGCAATTTGGTATTATACGCTTTCTTGTTTCGTTTGTCAACGAAACAAAAGCAAACTTTCATAAAAAATAGTATTTTTTACACGCGGAAATTTCGTTCACGGCGTTGACTTTTTTTTCGGTATTTGGTACAATATATAGGATAATAGCTTTTGCGCGAAAATGAACGAAGGAGAAAGTTTTATGAACAAAATCGGCTTTGATAATAAGAAGTATTTGTCTATGCAATCGGAGAAAATCCAAGAACGCATCGACGCCTTCGGAGACAAGCTGTATCTTGAATTCGGCGGAAAACTGTTCGACGATTACCACGCGTCGCGCGTCTTACCTGGTTTCGAGCCGGATAGTAAAATCAATATGCTGTTAAAACTTCGCTCGATTGCGGAAATTCTCGTCGTTATCAGCGCAAACGACATTATTAAAAATAAGTACAGAAGCGACTTGGGGATTACCTACCACGGGGACGTTATCCGCTTGATTGATATTTTCAAAGAAAAAGGTTTGTACGTAGGTAGCGTCGTAATGACGATGTACCAGCCCCAGCCTGCCGTAGACGCCTTTATAAAGCGCCTCACGAATTTAGGCATTTCCGTATATAAGCATTACGCCATCGAAGGCTACCCTTCCGACGTCGCGAAAATCGTAAGCGCGGAAGGTTATGGCAAAAACGAATATATCCCGACCAAGCGCCGTCTTGTCGTCGTTACCGCACCCGGTCCTGGCAGTGGCAAAGTGGCGACCTGTCTTTCGCAACTTTACCACGAAAATCTCCGTGGTATAAAGGCTGGATATGCTAAATTTGAAACCTTCCCCATTTGGAATATCCCCCTTTCTCACCCCGTTAACGTTGCGTACGAAGCGGCAACTGCCGACTTAAACGACGTAAATATGATTGA
>JAZRDK010000111.1:0-5599 GCA_045660225.1 Candidatus Scatosoma sp. | reverse complement strand
GTGGCAAAAGGGTAACAAATTTGCGCGACGAAATTGTGGAAATTCCTTCCCTGACGATATGTATGAAGACCAGTTTGGCAAAATAAACAATTTGGTTTGTAAATAAAGAGAGATAGTATGGTTAATTTTTTCGACGTTTTTTTAACGGTATTCTTTTTGTTGCTTTTGGCGGTGCCGGGGTTCTTGTTTGCGAAACTGAAAATGTTTCCCAAAAACGCAAGCGAAACGATTTCGGTTATCGTATTGTACGGTTGTCAACCGATACTCATCATCACCAGCTTTCAAGCCTGCGCGTTCCATCCTGAAATCGGCATTAACCTGCTGATTACCGCAGGCATTGCATTGGTGGTGCATCTTCTTATGTTTGCGCTGGTCAAAATACTCTTTTACAAGTGGGCAAACGAAGACAAAACCAAACTCGTCAAATATTTAAGCGTGTTTTCGAATTGCGGATTTATGGGCTTGCCTTTCCTGCAATCCCTGTTTACGGATGCAAGCTTGCAATCAGAGCTCGTTATCTACTGCGCCGTCGTGCTCGCCGTGTTCAACGTCTTAAATTGGACGTTCGGCGTGTACATTTTGACGGGCGAGAAGAAGGAGATTTCGGCGAAAAAAGTACTTCTCAATCCCGTTATTATCGCTGTTGGTATCAGTCTTGTTTTGTTCTTCATCATGCAAAAACCGCTTGTAGACGTCGCGCCCGTAGGCTCGGTGGGGTATAAAATTTTAACCAAGTTGATGAACAGCTTGAATTTCCTTTCGAATATGGTTACGCCACTTTCGATGTTCGTCATCGGGGTACGCCTTGCAAACGTCGATATAAAGGCGCTTGTAACCAACAAATGGGCGTACGCGTCCACGGCGACGAAACTTATCGTAATGTCGCTTGTAACCACCTTTCTCGTGGCGTTTTTGCCCATTGCCAACACGATTAAGTACACCGTGTTCTTCCTGTTTTCCATGCCCAGCGCAACGAGTAGCGCGATGATGGCGGTGCAATACGGGAAGGATGGCGATTTTGCGTCCATCGGCGTCGTTTTGTCGACGATTTGCTCGATTGCGACGTTGCCTTTATTGTATTTGTTTATGAACTCGGTTTTGGGTGTTGCCCTGTAACGAAAGAAAAAATACAGCCTATAACAAAAAAAGCGACGCAAGCGTTTGGTTTGCGTTGCTTTTTTTCAAAAGGTGTGCTATAATACTACTCGTTTCTAAAAGAAACGAAAAAAACGAAGGATACGTTTATGAAACCGCAACTTATTTGTTCTTTGAAAGGATATAAAAAACGCGACCTTCTCAGCGACTTGATGGCAGGGTTGATGGTGGCAATTATTGCCTTACCTTTGTCGATTGCGCTGGGTATTCAGTCCGTACCCCAAGAAGTGTCTTCGTACGGCATACAATTCGGCGTCATCACCGCCATCGTCGCGGGTTTTTTCATTTCCGCGCTCGGTGGCAGTCGTCACCAAATCGGCGGACCGACGGCGGCGTTCGTCGTGATTTTGTACGGCTATCTTGCCGACCCTAAAATCGGCGTTTTAGGGCTTGCGATTGCCGGCATTATGGCAGGCGTATTGCTTATTTTGATGGGTTTCCTTCGCGCGGGCAACGTTATGAAATTCTTCCCGTACCCGATTACCGTCGGTTTCACGACGGGCATCGGCGTCACCTTGCTCATCGGTCAAATTAAAGACCTTTGCGGTTTTACGGCGAGCGGTACGGAAGCGATTGAAAAACTGATTTCTTACGTAGAAAATATTGCAACCTTCGATTTGGCAACCTTTTTCGTCGGTGCAATCGGTTTGGCTTGCGTGATTATTATTCCGAAAATCAATAAAAAAATCCCGTCCGCGTTCGTTGCGCTTATCGTTTGCACCCTTGCAACGCTTGGCTTAAACGCTTGGGCCGGCACGGAAATTGCGACCATCGGCTCTCGTTACGGCGAAGTCAAGGCAGGCTTTTTCCCCATCGATTTCAGCGGTTTTGGAAACGTGGAATTTTCCGCTCTCTTCGTACCTGCTATCGTCATTGCCTTCCTTTGCGCCATTGAAAGCTTGCTTTCGGCGACGGTTGCGTCGGGTATGACGGGCAAATCGTTTGACGCAAACCAAGAACTCGTAGGGCAGGGCGTTGCCAACGTGTGCTCGTCCTTGCTTGGCGGTTTACCGGCAACGGGCGCAATCGCGCGTACGGCGGCAAGCATCGAAAACGGCGCAAAAAGCCCCTTGGCAGGTATCTTCCACGCCGTATTCCTTCTCGTGATGTATTTCGCGCTGATGGGCGTGTTACAATATATCCCCTTGGCGGTATTCTCCGCAATTTTGATTTCGGTTTCGATTAATATGAGCCGTTTCCCGCTGTTTATTAAGCTTTCAAAATTCGGCGTCCGCGACAGCATTATCTTGTTCGTAACCTGTATTTTGACGATTGTGTTCGACTTGACGTACGGGGTGCTCGGCGGTGTCGCGCTCACTTTTATCGTCAACGCGAAAAACTTGAAAACAGGCTTAAAAGTGGAAAGGGTGGACGGAGAAGAAACGCCGACTTTGAAGGTGAAAGGCGCGCTGTTCTTCGTTACCGCAAACAAACTCGTGGGCGAAATGGGCAAAGCGCTGGAAACGTCGGAAAGTGTTGTCGTAGATATGACGGAAACGGAGAGCTTGGACGAAACGGCGCTTGAAAAAATTTCTTCCTTTAACAAGAGCGTCAAGGCAAAGGGCAAGTCCATCGAACTCGTCGGCTACAACGACAAAATTAGGGCGCGTTTGGATACATATTTCCACGTGCTCGGCGGTGGACACTAAAAGAAAAAAGACGAATAGAAAAAAATCCGCAAAATTTGCGGATTTTTTTTGTTTGGTGTGTTATCCCAAAATTCTAATTTCGATATCGCCCGTATCCGAAAGGATTTTGCAGGGATTTTCCGCGGTGGGAGGGGGGACTTCTACGTCGCCTGTACGCGAGATTGCGCTAAAGTTTTTGCCCGAAAGAAGCGTGCCTTCCACGTCGCCCGTGTCCGTTTCGATAAAAATATCGCTTGCGTCGCATTTGTTCAGCGCTACGTCGCCCGTATCCGTTTCGATTTGGAGCTTGCTGACGGCAACTGCGCTTGTTAAATCGGCGTCGCCCGTATCCGTTTCGATGGACAGCGCGTCGACAAGAAGGTTGGAAATTTCAATATCGCCCGTTCCCACGGAAATATTGACGGTGTCCGCGACAACGTTTTTCAGGGAAATATCGCCTGTATCCGTTTCAATCGCCAGCTTTTGAAAGGTAAAACCGTTCGCGTGTACGTCGCCCGTATCCGTTTCTACGGAGAGAGAAAGGGCGGTTGTTTGGGGGAGATATATGGAAATTTTCGGACTATCGAAATGGAAAAGCTCGATATACTCATACCATTTTTTCCTATCCGTTTCGCGTATCGTCAGCTTGCCGTTTTTCACTTGCACCGCGTGTTTTAAGGATTCTTCTTCGTGGCAAACGACCTTGGTTTTTCCGTCCGTTGCCGTCAGGAAGACGACGTCTGCGGTGTCTGTGTCAATGAGAATTTCGTTGAAATCTTGGCTGATTTCATGGGTGTTCGTTTGATAATTCCCCGTGTCAAGCGTATGGAAATCCCAACCGTTGACGGACATAGTGATAACGAAGACGAGGAGTCCTGAACAAAGAAGAGCGAGCGCTAAAAGTATCCAAAATTTCTTTTTGTTAGCCATTGTGCGTTCTCCTTCCGTATGCAACGAGTTTAGTTCCACAAGATTTGGTGAGAAGTAGGGTGGCTTTCGTCGTTGCTAAGCAACCGAAATAGAAAAACACGGCAAGCCCTGCGCCTACCAGTCCTGCCCCAAACACAGCAAACCCCGTCGCGCCAAAGCCCATACAAAGGTAAACGATGCCGAAGATAGGGCAGGCGACACCCACCGCAACCAAGGAAACGAACACCGCCCAAAGCGAAACGGCAATCGCCCAAACCACCGCGTACAAGGATACGGCGACGGCAATCGCGCTGAGAATCAAGGACAGCCAAATGGGCGAGCCTAAAATAAGGAAGGCAATTTTCCAACCGCCTGCTTTTTTCTCGGTAGGTGCTTTTACGGAAGGGGCGTCTTTGATGATTTGTTGCGCAATTTCATCGACGTTTCCCACGGCGTTTACCGCGTCTTCTTCCCTAAGCCCTTCTTCTATTCTGTCGTCTATCATTTCGCCGTAAAAGGCGATTCGTTCTTCCACGTCGAGCCTTGGCAAAGCGGTCAGTTTTTTTCGTAATGCTGAAACAAATTCCTGCTTACGCATGGTCGTTATCCTCCTTGGTTATAAATTGATACATTTTCATAACTTCGCGCCACTCGTCCTTAAAATCTTCGATTCGTCCCAACCCTGCCCTGGTGATTTTGTAGTATTTGCGCAGTCGTCCCTCGTACTCGGACGTGGTTACCGTCAACATATTCGCAAGCTCTAACCGTTTCAAAATGGTGTACAGCGTCGATTCCGACAGCTCTATGTGCGGTTTCATGTCCTTGATGATTTTATACCCGTACGAAGGCTCGTTTTTTATGGCAGTCAAGACGCATACGTCTAAGATACCGCGTTTTAATTGAATATCCATACAATACTCCCCCTTGCGGTATACATCATATCACGAAGTATTGTTCTTGTCAAGCGTTTCTGAAAAAATTATAAAAAAATCAGGCAACCAAAAAGGAAGCCTGATTTTGCATTTTGAAAGGGGATTACGCGTTTTCGCTCTCCGTCTTAGTTTCTTCGATGGGTTGAATTTCCTGCGTCTTGTTGGGACGGATAAGAAGGAAATCGACGACGATTGCAAGCGCGTACATAGCCAACGTGAAGATAAGGATATTTTGATAATTGCCCGTTGCGTCCACGATAATTTTTGCGATTTGGTTGCCCGTAAGACCTGCGATGCCCCAAGCGGAGAGCGCTATGCCGTGAATCGACGAAATTTTACCCATGCCGTACACGTCGGAAAGGAGCGTTGGAAGGTTGCTAAACCCACCGCCGTAGCCAAGGTTTACGATGATAAGAAGCGCTACGCAGATGAGGGCAATGCCGTTTGTAATCGTGCCCGTAAACAAAGCAAGCGCGGTAAGTACGATTTCCGTAAGCAAAATGATTTTGTAGATGGTGTTTCTATCCTTCAACTTATCGCCGATGGTGGAATACCCAAGTCTGCCTGCGGCGTTGAAGAAACCCATTACGCTACCTAAAATGGAAGCGGATGCACCAAGACCGACTGCCGTCAACAACGCTTTTTCGTTGGAAATCAAGGCAAGACCGCAGGTAATGTTGATGTAGAATACCAACCAAATACCGATGAACTTGAAATCGGCGAAGATTTTGAAACGAGCGAAGAAGGTTTTAATATCAACCTTTTCGTGGGCTTCTACCCAACCGTCGGGCTTTTTCAAAAGCAAGTGGCCAACGAACATCATAACAAACCAAACGCCTGCAAGGATATAAAGGGCGAATTCTACGCCAACCCACTCAATAATCGCGGAGATAATGGGCGCGAATACCATTTTCGCCGCGCCGAAGCCTGCCACCGCAAGCCCCGTTGCTAAACCTTTGTTGTCCTTAAACCAAA
>JAZRDK010000110.1:0-1810 GCA_045660225.1 Candidatus Scatosoma sp. | reverse complement strand
CAAGGTTGTGCGTTTGAGCCAACAATCGCGCTGAATATGTTGTACGTTGCCTTGATAGGCACGGCTATGCATATCGTTATGTTCGCGCTTGTAAAAGTGCTTTTCCATAAGCGCGCGCAGGAAAGAGCTGTGGAGCAGGACGAAGATTTTGTTATGCTGACGCGCGTTTGCGTAGAACTCAGCCAAAAGCAGGAATATCTCAATGCGAACGCGGAAGGACATTACAACAACGCTGGCATGGAAATTATCGGCAGTCAAGCAGGCGAAGCGCTTGCAAGGGTGTGAAGTATGGATATCACAAAACTTGACAGTAATTTTTTGAAGGTGCGCATAAAAGCCCCCGACGTCGTTTGGAAAAACGCGTTGGAAGAACCCTTTTCTTTGCACGGTATTTTTTATGATGAGCAGGAAAAATGGTATCGCAGAATGCCGCGTAATATCGCCAAGGAAGTAAGCTTTGGGGTGGAATTTTTATCAGGAAACACGGCAGGGGGAAGATTGCGTTTCAAAACGGATTCGCCCTACGTTGCCATTCGCGCGGAAGTGTATTCTTGTAAGCCGACGTCTAATTTAGGCGTAACGTCCATGACCGCGTTTTCGGTGTACGTTAACAATCAATTTCATGGTTTTAAGGGGCCTGACAACGACGAAGTGCAGGCGGCGAAAGGGGAAACCTTTTCCTTTGAAGAAATGTTTCACCGCCGTGATAAAGGGCTTGGCAATATCGACGTGTATTTCCCGTCCTATAACAGCGTAAAAGCTTTGTATATCGGCATAAAAGAAGGTGCTAGCTTGTATCCTGCGGACGAATATCCCAACAAAATCCCCGTCGTGTTTTACGGATCGTCCATTACGCAGGGCGGTTGCGCGTCGCATTCGGGGAACGATTACGTATCTATGCTGTCGCGCTGGCTGGGCTTTGAATATATCAATTTGGGCTTTTCAGGTAACGCAAAAGGCGAACAAAAAATGGCGGAATATATTGCGTCTTTGGATATGCGCGCGTTTGTTTACGATTACGACCACAATGCACCGAATATAGAGCATTTACAGGCAACACACGCACCCATGTACGCGATCATTCGCGAAAAACACCCCTATTTACCCATTATCATTGTATCCAAACCCGATTTTGCGTATAACCGTGAGGCAAACGCAAAACGCAGAGAAATCATTTATAACACGTACATAAAAGCGAAAGAACGCGGAGAGAACGTAGCGTTTGTGGACGGTGAAACGATGTTTGGGGACGAGTGGGAACTGTGCACGGTCGATTGCTGTCACCCCAACGATTTTGGCTTTTATAAAATGGCAAAGGCGATTGCGCCGATACTTGCCGGTAAAATACGATAAAGGGAAAGAAGAATATAGAACGTTTAAGTTGGATTGACAATCCTTGGGGTAAAAGCTTTACAACAAGAAAATTCAATTAAAAAACTCCCGACGGTTTTTCCGTCGGGAGTTAAATTTTTTATAAAGCTTGGAAGATTAATAATTTTCCGCGCGAACTTCAAAATATGCTTGGGGGTGTGCGCATACAGGGCAAACGTCGGGCGCGGAATCGCCTTCTACGATATGGCCGCAGTTTGCACATTTCCAGGTAACCTTTTCTGCTTTCGCGAACACGTTGTTGGTTTTCACGTTTTCCAAAAGTTTTCTGTATCTTTCTTCGTGTTCCTTTTCGATTGCCGCAACGCCGTCGAAGAGAGCCGCGATATCGTCGAAACCTTCCGCGCGTGCTACTTTTGCGAATTCAGCGTACATATCCGTCCATTCGTAGTTTTCGCCTTCGGCAGCAGCCAAAAGGTTT
>JAZRDK010000109.1:0-23934 GCA_045660225.1 Candidatus Scatosoma sp. | reverse complement strand
GTCGTCGTTCATAACGCGGATAACGGGCAAGTCGTGTCGTTTACCTTCTTCAAAGTCGTTTTGGTCGTGCGCAGGCGTGATTTTTACGCAACCCGTACCAAACGCAGGGTCAACGTATTCGTCTGCGACAACGGGAATCTCCCTATCCGTCAAAGGCAATTTCAACGTCTTACCAACCAACGCCTTATAGCGTTCGTCGTCGGGATGTACGGCAACCGCCGTATCCCCAAGCATCGTTTCGGGGCGCGTCGTAGCAACGACTACGCTTGCACTACCGTCCGTTGCCGGGTAGGAAAGATGCCAAAAATGACCGCCTTCTTCCGCGTATTCTACTTCCGCATCGGAAAGCGCGGTCTTACAACAAGGACACCAGTTGATAATTCTGTCGCCCTGGTAAATCAAGCCTTTGTTGTAAAGGTTTACGAACACTTCGCGCACCGCACGAGAGCATTTTTCGTCCATCGTAAACGCCTGACGCGACCAGTCGCAGGACGTACCCATTTTGCGTTGTTGGAGCATAATACGATTTCCGTATTGTTCCTTCCACTCCCAAGCGCGAACCAAGAAACCGTCCCTACCAAGGTCTGCCTTCGTGTACCCTTCCGCCTTCATTTTTTCTACGATTTTGACTTCCGTAGCAATCGAAGCGTGGTCGCAACCGGGCAACCAAAGCGCGGAATACCCCTGCATACGCTTAAAACGAATCAAGGTATCCTGCATCGTAGCGTCCATTGCGTGCCCCATATGCAGTTGCCCCGTGATGTTGGGCGGTGGCATCATAATCGTAAACGGAACTTTCGTTTCGTCTACTTCCGCGCGAAAATACCCCGACCCTTCCCAGTCGGCGTAAATTCTGTCTTCAAAGTCTTTGGGATTATACGTCTTTTGCATATCCATATCTATTATTCTCCAGGTTCTCTTTTCCCCGTTTTAGGCATTGTTAAATCGCTCCACGCGAGACGTGTAGCTTATCTATCATAGCACTTTCAAATGGCAATGTCAATAATAAATGCCTGCTCATATAATATATTATTCTAAAAAAATTTTCAAAACGGAGTCGATTATGAAAAAATTTGTAAAAATGCTTTGTGGCAGTTTGGTCGCTTGTTTTCTCCTTTTACCCCTGTCCGCCTGCAAGAAAGACGACGGCGTAAAAACCGTGCGTGTCAACGAAGTAACGCACTCGGTCTTTTACGCTCCCCTTTATCTTGCGGAATCGCTTGGATATTTCGAAGCGGAAAACATCAAAATTGAACTTACGAACGGTGGCGGTGCAGACAACGTAATGTCGTCCGTGCTTTCAGGCGAAGCAGACGTCGGTTTTTGCGGACCTGAAGCGCCTTTATACGTACTCGTCGGCGGTTCTTCCGACACACCGAAGGTATTTGGGCAGTTGACAAAGCGCGACGGCTCGTTTCTCGTTTCTAGAAAACCCGAGCCGAATTTTAAGTGGGAAGATTTGAAAGGCAAGGAAATTCTTGCAGGCAGAAAAGGTGGCGTACCCGCCATGACCTTCGAATATATACTTACGCAAAAGAATATGCAAGACGGCGTTGACCTTACCTTGAATTACGACGTAGCGTTCAACCTTATGACCAGCGCGTTTGAAGCGGGTACGGCGGATTATTGCACGATGTTCGACCCCGTCGCGTACGAATACGAAGCAGCAGGCAAAGGTTACGTCGTGGCGTCGGTTGGCGAAGCGTCTGGGGAAGTCCCTTATACTTGTTTTATGACGATGCAGTCGTGGCTGACTGAGAACGAAAGCACGGCGGAAGGTTTCCTTCGCGCGGTTACGAAAGCAGTGAAATACGTCAACGAAACGTCTTCTTCGACGGTTGCGCCCTATTTGACGAAATATTTCGAAGGCGTATCGGAAACGTCGATTGCCGCATCCGTCGAACGGTATAAAAACGTCGACGCTTGGCGCACGGAACTTTCTATGACGGAAGACAGCTTTAATCGCTTGCAAGACATCATCGAAAACGCAGGCGAACTTTCCCGTCGCGCAAGCCTTAACGAGCTTGTCAACAACGACTACGCAAAGAAGGTATACAAAGAAATCTACGAAAAGTAACACAAAAGGAAGTTTTAGCAAATGAAAGAAGTTTTACGATTTGACAACGTTTCGATGCACTATCATAGCAAGCAGGGAGAAACGGTTGCGATAAAGGACGTTAGTTTCACCGTCAACGAAGGCGAATTCGTGGCGCTTATCGGCCCTTCGGGGTGCGGTAAAACGACCATCTTATCCCTTTCGGCAGGATTGATAAAGCCCACGGCAGGGAAAATCGTTTCCAACGAGTGTTCGTTTGGGTATATGTTGCAAAAAGACGAACTGTTCCCCTGGCGGACGATTGAAAAAAACATTTTCCTGCCTCTTGAAATTAAAAAATGCAACACGGTAGAAAACCGCGAACGCGCCTTGGCGCTTGCGGAAAAATACGGGTTGAAACAGTTTTTGAAAAACTATCCCTCATCCCTTTCCGGCGGTATGCGTCAGCGCGCCGCGTTGATTCGCACCCTTTCCGTCGACCCAGACGTCCTTCTTCTTGACGAGCCGTTTTCGGCCCTCGATTACCAAACGCGCATTTCCGTATGCGACGACGTATACAGGATTATCAGAAGCGAAAAAAAGACGGCGCTTTTGATTACGCACGACATTAGCGAAGCCATTTCACTTGCCGATAGGATTTTCGTCCTTTCGAAACGTCCTGCAAAAATCGTGGCTGAACACACCATCGAATTTCCTGAATCAGAGCCGTTGAAACGGCGTGAAAACAAGACCTTCTCGCGCTGGTTTGAAACGCTTTGGAAGGAGTTAAACGTATGAAAAACGATTTACCTTTTACCCGTGAACATTTAGAATACCTGCAAGGCGTACGCAAAAAAAACGTCTTCGTCAACGTCGCGCGCTTTGCCGTTTTGTTTATCCTTTTGCTGTTTTGGGAGTTGTCCGCGCAATTTTCTTGGATAAACCCGTTTATCACCAGCTCGCCTTCGCGCATAGTGAAAACGATTGCCGAATTATACGAGAGCGGAACGTTGTTTTTGCACGTCGGCACGACGCTTTGGGAAACCTTGGCAGGATTTCTTATCGCCGTCGTACTCGGCTATTCCATCGCGCTCTTGCTTTGGTGGAGCGAAGCGTTTCGCCGTATTTCCGAGCCTTATTTCGTCGTCTTAAACGCACTCCCTAAAATCGCACTTGGGCCTTTAATTATCATTTGGTTTGGAACGGGCAGTACCGCCATCGTATTTATGACGATACTCATCGGCTTAATCGTCGCCATACTGAATATGTTAAACGGCTTTATGTCGACGGACGAAAACAAGCTGTTATTATTACGGTCAATGGGCGCAACCAAGCGCCAAATCCTTAGCAAGTTGGTTATCCCTTCGTCCTTGCCGAATTTTATTTCTATGCTGAAAATCAACGTCGGTATGGCGTGGATAGGTTCGATTATGGGCGAATATATCGTTTCCAAAGCAGGCATCGGCTATCTTATCGTGTACGGCGGTCAGGTATTCAAACTCGACCTTGTCATGAGCGCGGTGTTTATCCTTTGCGTGTTGGCGTCGTTGATGTACGCCGTCGTTGCTTTGATTGAAAAACTCGTCATCAAAAACGGAAAATAAGAAAAAGCGGTTCGCTTTGAACCGCGTTTTCTTATCCCTTCACCGCACCGCTGGTTACCCCTTCGACGTAATAGCGTTGCAGGCTCATAAACAACGTCACGATAATTCCGCCAACGACGAACGCCCCCGCGCAAAAGACGGTGAAATTGTCGTTGAAACTGTTTTTCTCGGCGTTTATCATTTTATAAAGCCCCAGCGAAACGGTGTATTTTGCCCTGTCGCTGATAATCGTGTTCACAAAAATAAAGTCGCACCAAGGCGAAATAAACGCCGTCAAAACGGTGTAGACGATAATCGGTTTTGCCAGCGGTAAAACGATTTTGAAAAAGACGGTAGGCTGGCTTGCGCCGTCCAAAATCGCCGCCTCCTCCATCGCCTTAGGTATCGTATCGAAAAAGCCTTTACAGATATAATACGTAAGCCCCGCGCTTCCTGAATATACCAAAATTAAAGCGAGCAAGGAGTTGGTAAGCCCCATTGCCTTTAAGATGAAGTAGATGGCAATCATACTCATGAACCCTGGAAACATACCCAAGACAAGCAGTACGTTCATAATCGGTTTTCGCATCTTAAAACGAAGCCTTGACAGCGCGTAACTGACCATAAGTATAAACGCCGTCGTAAGCAGGCACGAGCATACGGAAACGAGCAAGGTGTTCAAAAGCCACCTGGAAAACATCGTGTCTTCAAATAGGCGTTGAAAGTTGCCAAAACCCATCCTTAACCCGTCCGGGAAAAGCGTATTGATAATACCCGTGGACGGCGTTACGCGAAACGCCGTATACACGAGATAGGCGATAGGCAGTACCCACAAAACGCCGAGCACGGCAAGCACGCCGTACACTAGCACGTTGGAAAGCTGAATTGATTTTTTTCTTTTAATTTTCATTGAAACGCATCCTCGCTTTTGGTGGCGGAACTTCTATTGAACGTGATTAAGGATAGCACGGAACAAATGACGAAAATGACAATGCCGATGACCGACGCCACGTTGTATCTTGGGTTTCTGTCTATCGTCAAACGATAGAGCCAAGTCACCAAAAGGTCAGTCGATTGCGCCTGTGAGCCACCACCGTAATAGACGTTGTCCACAGGTCCGCCACCCGTCAACAGCCATATGACGTTGAAATTGTTGATATTGCCGACAAACTGCGTAATTAGATAGGGCGCGGTGACGTGCATCATATAAGGCAAAGTAATATCAAAGAAAATCCGCGCAGGGCTTGCGCCGTCTATTTTCCCCGCTTCGTAATAATCGGCAGGGATATTCATTAAAATCCCCGAACAGATAAGCAAGGTGTACGGCACGCCTATCCATATATTGACGAGAATAATAACGGCGCGCGGTAAAAGAGAGAAAAATCGGTGGTCGGTAAGCCACAGCACCCTTACCCCAAGCAGTTTATTGACGATGCCGTCGCCGTCTAAAATCTTTTGCATCAATAGAAGGGTTACGAACTGTGGCACGGCAATGGCGACGACGAATAAAGTACGCCAAAGCGACTTGAAACGAATCCCCTTTTTATGGATTAAAAGCGCAATGACAAGTCCTAAAAAATAGTTGCTAAACGTCGCGAAAAACGCCCATGCAAACGTCCAAAGCAAGACGCGTAAAAAAACCAACGCAAACCCCGTTCCGTTGCCTGTAAACGAGAACATCGTTTTGAAGTTTGCAAACCCGACCCAGTCGAAAAGTTTTCCTGGGGGCAGATGCGCGTAGTCGTAATTCGTAAAGGCAATCAGCACCATAAAGATAAGTGGCATAACGGTAAAAACGATAAGCCCGGCAAAAGGCAAACTAAGCAACGGCACGTAAAACCGTTCGTTTAATAAAACGCGCACGTCTTCTTGGAAAGAACGGGGTTTTTCTCCCCGTCGTATCGCCAAATCGTTGTCATAACTGCCTTTCACGTTCATATAGTACAAACAAAGAAAAAGAAGAACGATGGTCAGCGTGGCAACGCCGTACAAAAGCACCAAAAAGCTGTTGTCGCCCTTGATTTTTTCAAACAGTTGCAATTCTTCGTTCCAACGCTCGCCAGAAACTTGCGTACCCAAATTTCCTGAAAACAACTGCGCCACGTACTTACCGCCGACAAAAATCATATACAGGGAAAACAACGCTTGTCCAACGGCATACAAAACGCCTTTTGTTACCTGTCCGCGTGCAATTTGCCCAAATCCCATAAACACAAAGGACAGACGGGTCTGTTTCGACCCGTCCTTAAACGCCAAACCAAACGATTTCGCCACGCTAACTCCGACCTTTTTCTTTGCCCGTCCCTTCATGTCCATCCTTCCTTACCGTCTATTTATCCTTCCTTTTTCTCAATCGCCGACACGCACGCCTTCAGTTGCGAGGCAACGTCAAACGAATTGTTTTTCGCGCCTGTTATCATTGCCATACCCAAGCCTTCCATCGGTATCCACAGCGTAGAAGGCACGTCGACCTGCGTCCTGCTATGCGCCAACTGACGCGTAATCGCCTGCGCCGCAACGTCCGATTGTACGCGTTGGTCAAGCCTTGCCTGTTCGTCCGTGGGCACGAATCCCCTTGCTTCAAAATGCTTGATTTGGTTTTCGCGGTTCGTATAAAACTCCGCAAAATCTAACGCGTCCGTTTTGTGTTTAGAATAATTGTTTACACCCATCGCCTTATACCCAGCAAAAGAAACGAGCTGTAGCTGTTCTTCCCCGCTTTTGTCTTTATTTATCGTGTACGTGGGCAATTTCGCACAGGCGAAGTTTTCCCCAAGCGATTTTTCAATCGAACTCTTATTCCAAATCCCCGAAACGCCTGCAATGATACTGCCGTCGGAAAATCCTGCCGTAATTTTCGAATCGTTGGCATCCGCCTTCACTCGCGGGTCTTTCACGTAATTCCACATCGCTTCCGTCACAGCCGTACCCGCTTCACCGCCAAACTCGCAAGTAATTTGTTTTTCGCCTAAATCGTCGTCGTAAACGACCTGATAACCAAGCCCTTTACCAAAGTAGAACGCGGTAGAATACCAGCCGTCGCTAAAAGGAAAAGCAAACGTCTTCCCGTCCGTACACTTTTCTAAAATCCCATCCAAACTCTGTACGTCCGTTTCCGTCAAACGCGACTTGTCGTAGTAAAGGAAGAACGTGTTGTCCGTATACGGCATACCGTACACCGCGCCTTCGCCGTTTATCGTTGCCGTCACCGACGAAATGGAATCTTCCGTGTTTGCCGACTGCACCCTGCTCAGCCTATCTCCTGCAATTCGCGTCAACGCGTCGCCATTGATAAGTTTCGGCGTTTGGTCGTTGACGAACGAATACACGTCCGCCGCATTTTCAACGTCGTTCAAAACGCGCGTCGCGACGTCGTTTTCTCCTTGAATATCGACGGTGATTCGATATTCCTTATTAGGGTTCGCTTTCTTAAACGCGTCCGCCACACCCAAGGCAAACTCCTTATCGGCTTCTGAAACCCAAACCGTCAATGCAACCGCGCCGTCGTCAGGGTTGATACACCCCACAAATCCCGTCGCTGTAATCAGCGCCAAAACACCGCTTACGATTTTCGTACTCTTTTTCATATTCCCCCCTTCGTCCACAGCGGACTTTCCGTTTCTTTTAGTTTTCCTATTCCCCTTTCGTTTTATACCTAAAAAAAAGAAAAGCCCCTTTCGTTTTCACAAAAGGGACTTTCGCCGTATTCTATTTATCTATCGTATTTTTCTATCAAGCCTTTAAGCCAGCTTGCCTTTCTTCGCCCAAAATCCTTTTCCTTAAAACGGAACGTCCAGTTTCCTTCCACCGTCGACGGCGCGTTCAAACGCGATTCCGCGCCAAAACAAGCAACGTCGTGCATCGGCAAAATTACCGTATCCGCATTAGACGACATTAAAAGTTCGATAATCGTCGCGCACTCGTCTTCCACCGTTTCCGTAAGATAGGCAACGTCCGCGTCTAAACACTCGCGCTCCAAGTCTTTTTCAAAAGCAGTTCTTTGCTCTTCGTCCATTTCTTCCAAGAACGCACGCAGAGGCGCATTGTCGTGCGTACCCGTATAATACACGCAATTACCATCTTGAATATTCGACGGCAAATACTCGTTTTCAGGGTTGCCGTCAAAGGCGAATTCAAACACCTTCATACCAGGATAGCCCGTATCTTTCAACAGCTCGCGTACGCCGTCGTCAATGACGCCCAAGTCTTCCGCAACGATATCCGACTTAGGCAGAGCGTTGAAAAGGCTTGCTTTCGGCCCGTCCATCCACTTGCCTTCCTTCGCGCTTTCCGCATCCGCAGGGATTGCAAAAAACCTGTCAAACGCGCGGAAATGGTCGATTCGAATCCAGTCAAACTGCGTTTCAAAGGCATCGATAATACGGTTTTTCCACCACGCGTAGCCGTCCTTTTTCATCTTTTCCCAGTCGTACACGGGATTGCCCCAAAACTGACCGTCTTCAGAGAACACGTCGGGCGGAACGCCTGCACGCAAAGAAAGTTTGCCTTCGTTATCGAGCGCAAACAGTTGTTTTCTATATTTCCAGTTTTCTACGCTGTCTTCCGCGACGTAAATGGGCATATCCCCCAAAATAATCACGCCGGCTTTCGACGCGTATTCACGAAGTGATTTCCATTGTTTAAGAAAAATAAATTGTGTAAACTGCCAAAATTCAAGCTCGTCCTTTTCCGCGTTGTAAAAGCTTTCGGGCAGGTTTCCTTCCGAGCTTCTAAACGGCTCCGGCCAGGTTTCCCACGACGCGTACGAAAACTTCTTTTTCAACGTCATAAACGTAGCAAAATCGAGATATTTTCCTTCCTTTAAGAAGGTTTTCCACTCCTTTGAAGTCTTGTCAAAACGTGCATACGCCTTTTTTAAGACGTCCGCTTTATAGAAAAATTGACGCCCGTAATCCACGCGCCTGTCGTCGTCCGCCCAAACGGTATCCGCGTACTCAGCGCGCTTTAATAAGCCGTCTTTTTCCAAGAGCTGGAAATCAATAAAATAATAATTTAAGGCGTTGGACGCACACGATTGATAGGGACTGTCGCCGTAGCCCGTAGGCAATAAAGGCAACACCTGCCAAATTTTCATACCCGCCGACGCCAACCAGTCCACGAACGCGTACGCACCCTTACCCAGCGTCCCGATTCCGCAATCAGACGGAAGAGAAGACACGGGCATAAGCACCCCTGCCCGACGCACACCTTTTTCTATGCTGTCACTCGCTTTCATATCCGCACCTTCCGTGTTTTTCTTGTTAGTATTCCCTTTTTCGTCTTTTTAATCCGTCAACTTGGAAATTAACCTTCTTTCAAATTCCGCCACGCCTTTCACGGGCTCTTTTTCAAGCGCGCTTTTCGCCTGTGACAACAGCGCATCCACAGCGTCCGTTTTTTGCGACGCCTTCACGTAAGCAAGTAATATGCGTTTTGCGGTTGCCGTTTCCCCTTGCAAGAAGGTTTTGCAAAGTTGACCACTCGCCTCCGCATCTTCCAAAGCCCCCGAAACGGCGTGCATATACGTAAGTTCCCCGGCAACTTTTTCAATTTCCGTCGCCGTCAAATACGACTGCAACCAAGCCAAACGGTTTAGCGAATCCGCAGCGCCTTCCATATCGTCTTTGTCGAGAAAATAACGATAGCGCAAATCGAGAATTACGGCGTAAGCCGGCTCGTTTTCGCAAAGTTGCGGAAGGTCGAAATAATAACGTTCGTCAATGTCCGAAAACCGCTTACCTTCGTAAAGCTGACCTTGAATTTCCATGGCGGAAACCATAACCTTTTCCGCATCGTAACCACGTCGTATACCTTTATACACCAACCCGTCCGTCTTTCCGCCTGCGTATTCTAACGCAGGCAAATTCAAGATAAGTAAATACGCAAAATACGGCACAAGCCCCCACAGTAAATAGTTAGGGCGTACAAAAACCGTCGTCAAAACGCTAAGCGCTACCACAATGGCAAGAAAAATCGCGCTAAAGACAAGTCCGCCAACGGCATAGCGTTGCGCGCGCTTTTTCATATTTCCGCCCGATTTGGGAATCACCTGCGTTTCGTCCGCACGGAACGGCGAAACGAAGGAAAAACGTTTTTTGCCGTTTTCACTTGTAAAACGAAAACAAAAACATTTCAAATACACGCACCGCATATCGTTGGCTTTTGCAAAAACGAAATGCCCAAGTTCGTGCAAAATAGGCGCAAGGATAAACCCAAAAAGCAATCCTACGAGCGCCCTTACAGCGTCGTTTACACCGCTTTCCCAAGCCAAAAAGAACACGGCTAAACACCCTGCCACAAGCAACAGGGTGCAAACAATCGCATATAAAGCCACAAACGTTCTTCTCATACCATTTCTCCGTTTATTCGTGCATAAAACCGCGTTGGAGCGCATAACCTTCCAAGTTATCTCTATCGCTGACGCGCATCCTTTCTATACCCAGCGCGTTCATCAAAAGCGACAACCAAACCACACCGCCTAAAAGTACGTCCGCCCTACCCTTGGGCATACAAGGAAACGCTTCTATTTCCGCCACGCTCAATTTAGCAAGCTTGTCCGCCAAAGCAGACATTTGCGCGCGCGTAACGACTGCGCCCGTCACTTTTTCCGAGTCGTACGAAGTCAACCCTAAAACGATGCTGGCAATCGTCGTTGCCGTACCGCCGATACCCACGATTTCTTTTATCTTTGGGCAATCGTTAAAGCTTTCGCACGCTTTCAGCAGTCCCTTTTCTATTTCCGTCTTGTCGCGCCCGTACTTATCCTTGATACGCACGACACCCACGTCCACGCTCTTTTTGTAAAGGAGTTCGCCCTTTTCTTTGACGACGATTTCCGTACTTGCGCCACCCACGTCGCAAACCGCGCCGTCCTTTGCGCCAAGCGCGCCCAAAAGCCCAAGCTTAGCTTCTTCTTCCCCGGACAGCACTTCCACGTCAATACCCGAAAGCGTCTTGACGGCAGACAAAAAGTCTTGTCTATTTTCCGCAGAACGTACCGCCGCCGTAGCAAACGCGTATACGTTTTCCGCGCCGTCCTTTTTTGCTCTGCGCGCAAACTCTGCGACGGCGTTTGCCGTACGCAAAACGGCGACGTCAAGCAAGACGGGTTTTTCCGCAAGCCCTTCGCCAAGTCGCGTCGTGTTTAACGCCTTATATAAAACTTTTCCGTCCGCCACGAATAGGAGGCGAACGGAATTTGAGCCGACGTCAATTACGGCAAACTTTCTCATTTATTGTTTTCCTTTTAACGCTTCTAATTCACCAAGAGCCCATTTCAAATATAATTCAGACTCGTAAAACTCCAGGTCGGTTTCAGCGTTTTCATTTTTCTCAGTCCAGTATGCGACGGTTTCTTCCGCTTCCGCAATCTTGGTGTTTAGATTTGCAATCGTTATCCATTGATAGATTAAAAAGGACAACAGGCACACAAATAAAACGGTAGCCGCGGAAACGCAGGCCGTTATAATTCTTCTCATTTTATCTTGTGTCATATCCACTCATCCCCCATTTTAGAGAGTTTTTTCTTGGTTTTTGCCCTTTTTACTATTTTACGGATTACATTATAACATACTTTTCGCAAAAAATCAACCGTTCTTCGCAAAGTTTTCGAATATATTAAAAAACCCAAAAGATACGCTATCCACATATACACGCGCACGCCAGGCAAACGCAACCAAAACGAACACGCCACGCAAATCAGCGCGAAGGATACGCAAAACAGCGCGTCAAGTATTCCGCCAAGCACTTGGTTCTTGCCCTGTGGACAACGTAAAATCCTTCTTATAAAGGCAAAACTTTCGTATAGAATTCCGCCGAAAAATCCGACGACTACGCAAAGACAAAAGTAGGTAAATTGATATTTTGCGTCCATTTACTTAAACAACTTCGACGCAAAACTTTTACCGCCGTACGTGATTCCCGTCACCGTGCCATCCGCCGTAAACGTACCGTTTGCCTTAGAAAACCCTGCAATTTTCAAATCAGAGCCGATGATAACGACGCGTTCTCCGCCAAGTAGCGACAAGGTAATTTTTACTTCCGAGAAGGAAACCACGCTTTCCACCGCGCCAACCGTCAGTTTTTTCCTTTGTTCAATTAGAATAGAGTGTTGATTTTCCTGCATAGTCTATCCTATGCACAAACCCACCGTATATATGCCCTATTCTTCCAACTTTTCCAAAAACGAGTGTTTTTTGCCGTCTTGCTTATATTCGACGAGCGTATCAAGTTGTACGTTGTGAATACTTTGAAAGAGGTTGTTTTCTACGTTTTCGTTTTCTTTTTTTAATTCGGCAAGCAAGGCTTTTACACGACGGCGCGCCGAAAACGTATCTTCGTCGCCCCCCGTTACCTTTTGCGTAAACTTGCAAGCACAGGCGATAAATTTCAAATCGTTATATTCCTGCCAACGCACAATGTCTTGTTCTAAAATACAATACATCGGACGAATCAATTCCATACCGTCGAAGTTTGTGCTTTTAAGCCTTGGCAACATCCCCTGCAGTTGTCCGCCGTACAACATCCCCATCACCGTCGTTTCAATGACGTCGCTTTTATGATGCCCAAGCGCAATTTTATTGCAACCAAGTTCCTTCGCCTTCGCGTATAAATGTCCCCTACGCATACGCGCACATAAATAACAAGGCGAATCGGACGAAACGGCGTCCGCGGACGCAAATACGTCGCTTTCAAACACGGTAATCGGCACGTGCAATTTCTCCGCGTTGTCCTGAATTTGGCGCAAATGTTTCTCGTCGTAGCCAGGATTCATCACAAGAAAGACAAGTTCGAACGGGACTTCGCTGTGCCTATGCAATTCCTGCATCAATTTGGCAAGCAACATACTGTCCTTACCGCCCGAAATACAAACGGCGATTTTATCCCCTGCCTGTATCAGCGCGTACTTTTTTACCGCAAGCACGAACGGCGACCACAACGTTTTACGATAGGTCGTAATTATCGAACGCTCGATTTTTTGATAGTCTTGTAAAATCTTAGGCATACGTCTTTCCCTTACAAAGTTTCGCCTATTATACCAAATCCGCGCCCGTTCGTCAAGTTTTTCTTGCCTTTTCCATCTAAAACTTGCCTTCTACGCCTATTATAACACGTATTTTCAGAAAATGCAAGCATTTACGAACATTTGTTCGTTTTTTATAAAAGAAAAAAGCAGGCTTTCACCTGCGTTTTTTACGGTTGCTTAAATTGTAGTTGTAAAAGCTTACCCATTATCGGTGCGCTGATAAAAATTGCGCCGTTTTTCAAAGGAAATTCGCGCTTAAACCCACCGCCCGTATCCGAAAGCGTTATGGTGTTTTTTTCCGCATTATAACGGTATTTTCCCCGTGCTTCTTGCCGTTTTCCGCCCTTTTCACAAAAATAGAAGATAAAATTTTCTTCGTCTTTCAATTCCAAACGTATATACTCGAATTTGCCTAGTACTTCTCTTTCGCCATAGTAAGCGCGTGCGCACTCGTACGTGCCTAAATACGGTTTTGTAACGGCGGATAAAGGTTGCGTCCGCCACGCGCCAAAGGTAAAAAGTAAAGCGCCTACACCTGCTAAAATCGGGGTTTTTAACGTCGTCTTCATATAGGACAGTATGCGCAAACCCCGCGAATTTATACGACGGATTTTTCTTCGCGCGCCCGTTTTTTGCGTTTGCGTTCTTCTTTTCGCTTTTGCAAAATCTTCTCGCTGTTGAAAATGACGCCGACGATAAAGCAAATCATCAACACGTATAACCACAGCAAAAAGACAATCACCGCCGAAAGCGTGCCGTATAAGCGTCCGATGTTGCCGATTTTTAGATAAACGGAAAACCCAAGCACCGCAACAACCCAAAGCCCTACCGTAAGCAACGTCCCTGCAATGAAACTACCCAAAGCCTCTTTGTACGGGCATATATACGCGTTGAGAAGTAAAACGAGCACGAACGCTACGCCGACGAGAAGAACGTAATCGGCAATCGTTTCCCATAGGGGTGGCAGTAGTCTAGAAAACACGAAACCGCCCATCGCAAACACGCACAAAAACAGCACCGTCGTCGCCATAATAAGGAGCAACAAAACCAGCGCGCCGAAGCGCATACGTATCCCCTGTTTTCGCGCTCGGTAATCATAAATCAATTCGCCACTTCTCCGCATTTGGTAAAACAGGTTGGTTGCCGAATACAACGTCGTTATAAGCAATAAAACAGACGCGCCCGCCGTCGCGTTTTTTGCTTCTTCCTGCACGTATATCAAGACGTTTTTAACGGACGAAAAGACGGACAACGACAAAAACTCGTCCGTCGTTATCGGCAAGCGTCCGATAAGCAAAGTCAACCAAAAGGAAAACGGCACGATGGACATGATTAAGAAGAACACCAAAGTACCTGCAATTGTCGTATATTTTTTCACGGTTAGCAGGGTGTATTTTTCCCTGACAAAACGATAAGCGTTGCGTACGTCTTTCATCTATACAAGTATTCCCCGTTTCGCCGTATTTCAACCGCAAAAAAAATCGAAAGCGACGGAAAAACCGTCGCTTTTTCATCTTTAATCGTTATTTGCCGTACCACCGCAGCAACCGCAACGCGAACCACCGTAATATTGACGAGCGTAGTAGGCATCGCCGTTCGTCGTAGCCGTACCGTTCGTCGTATTCGCAACGTTTCCGCCGACAATCCTACCGAAGACGGTAAAGAAACCAAAACCGCAATTTGACGTATCGGTGTTTTCTTGCCAACAAGGCGTATGCTGTTGACAACAGCCACAACCGTTCGTGCGCCTTGCCCACACGTTGCCACAGCAGTCACGACACATCCGTTGATTGTAGCCAAGGCAAGAGTTCCCGTTCAAAACGTTCGCCTGCGTAAACGTAGAGTTGCACGTGTTCGTATAACCGTAATTACACATAGTATTTTCAATTCCTTCTTGTGTATTTGAGATAACTCTCATACTATACTATATGCAAACGCAAGAAAATTGCGTGCAAAAAAAACGACGGAATTTCTTCCGTCGTCTATCTTTATTATTCCCACTCAATCGTTCCGCAGGGCTTCGGCGTCAAATCGTAAAGCACGCGGTTTACGTTTGCCACTTCTTCCGTGATACGGTTGGTGATTTTAGCAAGTACGGCGTAAGGAATTTCTTCAATCGTCGCCGTCATCGCGTCCACGGTATTCACCGCGCGGATAATAACAGGGTACGCGTACGTACGCGCGCCGTTTTTAACACCTACCGAACGGAAGTTAGGTACAGCCGTGAAATACTGCCAAACCTTGCCTTCCAAACCAGCCTTCGCAAATTCTTCACGCAAAATTGCATCCGATTCGCGTACGGCTTCTAATCTTTCTCGCGTGATTTCGCCAAGACAGCGAACGCCAAGACCAGGACCGGGGAACGGTTGACGGTAAACCATATCGTCGGGAAGACCCAACGCACTGCCTACCATACGAACTTCGTCCTTGTAAAGGAATTTTAAGGGTTCAACCAATTCAAATTGCATATCTTCGGGAAGACCGCCGACGTTGTGGTGCGCCTTTACACCGTCGCTTTCCAAGATGTCGGGGTAAATCGTACCCTGCGCCAAGAAGGAAATGCCCTTCAATTTACTTGCTTCTTCGTCGAATACTTTAATAAATTCGCCACCGATAATCTTACGCTTTCTTTCGGGTTCTTCCACACCTTTCAAAAGCCCAAGGAAACGTTCGGTAGCGTCAACGTAAATCAAATTAGCGTCCAACTGTTTTTCAAAAACTTCGATAACCTGTTCGCTTTCGCCCTTACGCATAAGGCCGTGATTAACGTGTACGCAAACGAGCTGTTTGCCGATTGCCTTAATAAGGAGCGCCGCCACAACGGACGAGTCTACGCCACCCGACAATGCAAGCAATACTTTCTTGTCGCCTACTTGCGCCTGAATTTCCGCAACTTGTTCCTGAATAAACGCATCGGCAAGCGCTTTCGTGTTGATGCGCGCCATCGTTTCGGGACGTACGTTATTTGCCATATATTTTCTCTCCTGTTTTAATAAAATGTACTTTGTTGAATACGTTACACGATAACGTTTTTAATTGCCGTTAACAATTCGTCATAGCTTTCGTATGCGGGAAGGTCGGGGTTGTCCGCCTTAATTTTGTCCGTACTGCGGAATAAAAACCCTGCCTTGCTTGCACGAATCATCCCTAAATCGTTGTAACTGTCGCCTGCCGCAATCGTTTCGTAGCCGATGGACTGCAACGCGCGCACCGTCGTATATTTAGAGTTTTCAATGCGCATCTTAAAGCCAGTAATCTCGCCGTTTTCCGCCACTTCCAGCGTATTGCAAAACAGCGTCGGATTGCCAAGTTTTTTCATAAGTGGCATACCAAATTGCGTAAACGTATCGCTGATGATAATCACTTGCGTTAACGAGCGAAGCTCGTCCAAAAACGCGCACGCGCCTTCAAGCGGTTCGATTTTTTCGATGATTTCACGGATTTCGTTTAAGCCTAAGCCGTGTTCTTTCAAAATGCCCAAGCGCCATTTCATCAGCTTGTCGTAGTCCGGCTCGTCCCTGGTTGTTTTGGTGAGTTCAGGAATTCCGCTTGCTTTAGCAAATGCAATCCAAATTTCCGGCACGAGCACGCCTTCTAAATCCAAACAAACGATATTCATATTTTTGATTAGTGTTGCGTATAGTTAGGCGCTTCTTTACTAATGGAAATGTCGTGGGGATGGCTTTCAATCAAGCTTGCGTTGGTAATTCTAACAAATTCGGAATTAGCGCGCAAATCGTCAATCGTCGCCTTACCACAGTAACCCATACCCGAACGCAAACCGCCCTTCATCTGGTATACGATGTCCGCAACCGAACCACGGTAAGGCACTCTGCCTTCAACGCCTTCGGGTACGAATTTCTTCGTGCCTTCTTGGAAATATCTATCGCTACTACCAGCAGCCATAGCGCCAAGCGAGCCCATACCTCTATATACTTTATAACTTCTGCCTTGGTACAATTCTACTTCGCCAGGGCTTTCAAGCGTACCTGCAAGAAGCGAGCCAATCATAACCGCGCTACCGCCGGCAGCCAAAGCCTTCACGATGTCGCCACTGTACTTAATACCGCCGTCCGCAATAACTCTCTTACCAAGCTTGTCTGCCATTTCCGCGCAATCCATAATCGCGGTAAGCTGAGGAACGCCGATACCCGCAACGATACGCGTCGTACAAATCGAGCCAGGGCCGATACCTACTTTTACTACGTCCGCACCCGCTTTAATCAACGCTTCCGTAGCGCCTGCGGTTGCTACGTTGCCTGCGATGATAGGAAGGTTGGGGAATTTCGCCCTGATTTCTTCCACTTTCTTGATAACCCCTGCCGAGTGACCGTGCGCCGTGTCGATTGCAATGATGTCTACGCGAGCATCAACGAGCGCGGCAATTCTGTCCACGGCGTTTGCCGCCGTCGAAACCGCTGCACCGACCAAAAGTCTGCCGTTTTCGTCCCTTGCGGAGTTGGGGTATTGAATCGTCTTTTCAATGTCCTTAATCGTGATTAAGCCCTTCAAGTAGCCTTGCTTGTCCACGATAGGCAATTTTTCAATTCTGTGTTTGCCAAGAATTTTTTGCGCGTCGTCAAGCGAAGTACCTTCGGGCGCGGTAACCAAGCCTTCTTTCGTCATAATGTTGGAAATAGGCTGTTCGAAATTGTTTTCAAAGCGAAGGTCACGGTTGGTCAAAATGCCAACGAGTTTGCCTTCCATCGTCGTAATGGGAACACCGCTGATACGATATCTTTCCATAAGCGCGACTGCGTCCTTGACCAAGTTGTCAGGATGCAGGAAGAAGGGGTCGGTAATAACGCCGTGTTCACTGCGTTTTACTTTGTCTACGTGCGCCGCTTGTTCTTCAATCGACATATTCTTGTGGATAATACCGATACCGCCTTCACGCGCCATAGCGATTGCCATACGGCTTTCCGTAACCGTGTCCATCGCCGCGCTGATAAGAGGCAGGTTCAATTTAATTTTATCCGTAAGCTGCGTCCTTAAATCGACTTCGTGGGGCAATACGTTAGATGCCTGCGGAATCAAGAGAACGTCGTCGAACGTCAATCCTTCTTTTACAATTCTGCTCATAGATTTTTTCTCCTTGTATATATAAAAACTTTAATTTTCTAAATTGTCCGTCACGCCGTCAGCGCGAGAATTTCATAGAAATACGCGCCGTCCGCTTCCGTAATACCGCCTTGCATTTCTATCAGTTCGCCACGAATTCGAAGTACCGTTTCCGCGTCGTTTGCGCGGAGCGCCTTCAGCGTCAATGCAACGACGGCGTTGTTTTTGGGAAAACCGCCGTTCAACGCCTTAAACGCAGTCGTTATTGCCGAAGTTTTATCGCCCGTTTCGTATTTCGCGAGCACGACTTGCCCGTAGATATACTGCCCGTATATCTCGTTTTTGCCTTCGCAATACGTCGCGAAATCATCGTCCGCAATCAACTTTTCGCCGTCTTCAATGATTTTATCCAACGACTCGTCTTCGATGGCGATTTCCGTGGCGTACGCAATGTAATACACGTCGTCGCTACGACTATACGCGCACTCTGCAAAGTAGATGCTCGACTTACCCATACCTAAGTTGTAGGTAAGCCCCATCATCGTGGAAGGAAATGCAAGACAAAGCAACCCAATCATAAACACAAGTAGCGTTATGATGGCCAAAAGCGTACTAAGAAAAGCTCGAAAAATGACTTTGTCGACGCCCATTGTCCACTCCTCCCATTATATTTATATTATTTTACCACATTGAAAATAAAAAATCAACTGTATGAACAAAAATATTCGGTATGAAAGCAATCTTTTTTTCGTATAATAGAACCATGAAACCCTTTATCTATACCTATCAACGCGCACGTGCGATTAGTAGGCGCGCACTCATCGTTTTCCTATTGCTTACCTGTTTGGTTATTCCCCTTTTCGGTTGCGTCAATACCGTCGATTACAGCGATTGTGTATCCGAATTGCGCGACAACGTTTTCCTTGCCGAACAAGACGGTTTTTCCCTTCGCATTTACGCCGTCAAAAAGGAAACTCCCTACATAACCGACGGTATACCGCAAGAATCTACTTCGCGTTTAGAGGCGTACTTGCAAGCGCCAAACGGCGCGGAAACTTGTCTTATTTCCTTTTCCGTACACGGCAAAACGTATCAAGACGAAATGTCTTTCGACAACGTCAAATGCGAATATTATTATTCGCGCTCGATGGACGTAAGTACGCTTAGCGAAATTAAGTGCGAATTAAAACACGGCGAAACCACCGTCCAACTCACCGCAAAATCCGTCCGCGACAAAAACACGCTTAGCCCCACCCAGGTACTAAACCAGTTGCGTGAAAAGGAAAGCGAGTTGTTTGAAAAAATGACGGACAAATACGGGTTTGCAGGCGAAATTTACCTTCGGCTTTTGTACGAAGACGCGCCTTATTATTACGTAGGAGTCATCGAGAGAAACGCCACCGTACACGCCTTTCTTATCAATGCGCAAACGGGCAAAATCATCGCAAAACGCGAAAGTAAATAAAAAAAAGCTCCGAGTTTTCGGAGCTTTTTTCTTATGCAAAATAATAGTACGTGTCTGTATATTGGCTATACTCAAAAGTTTTTATTGTAGGCGAACTTGCATCGACGTAGTATTTTTTGGTAGAATTCATATTAATTCCTTTTAATAAATCTGGGCACTCCTCCTCCAAATGAGAAAGCGAATCAAAGTAACCGTTTAATTCAAATTCCAACTTAATCGGCTTTGTTATATATGCACTTGCATAACTATATGTTTTGCTTGTTTCTACAGTTTTCTTTACAAGTATATTTTCGTCTTTTTCAGCAAACTCAATATACGAATATGTAATTGTCTTTGTTGTTGTTTCATCCCCTAAAATTTCTTCTTCAATAACCGAATCAACCGTCCAGTAATAATACGCACCCAAGTACATTACATAATCATTAGACGGCAACGAATAGTTTGAACTTTGTCTCTTTAATACATATTTCTGTTCAGAAACATACTCAAGTACTTTTTCTTCAACCGTTGTATCCGTCGTGTTTATATACTTATTCCTTCCTACGACCAATGTTTGATTTTTCCCTAATTCAGTAAATTCTCTCGCGCCCCTTTCAACCAAATTTGCATCCCCGTTCTCCTTATCACAACCTAGCAGGCAAAGACAAGAAATTAACCCAAGTAAAAGCATAAAAAATTTTTTCATTATAGTTTTCTCCTTTTTTATTTATTATATAGTATTTTTTCCTATATGTCAAGTATTTTATCGGACATTTTCCTATAATATAATAAAGGAGAACCTTATGGACAATATTGGGAAAATCGTAGGCGAAAACCTTAAGCTTGCGCGTAAAGCAAAAGGATTAACGCAAACGCAGATTGCAAAAGAATTAAATAAATACCAACCTGATTACAGCGAGTATGAAAGCGGTAAAATCCAGCTCGATTACGAAAAAATTGTTTACCTTTGTAATCGGTTAGATATTACGCCTAACGAACTGTTTGGTTTCAAACTATAAAACAAAAAAGCTCCGAGTTTTCGGAGCTTTTTTCTTATTTAAGCCATAAGTACGCAAGTAAAATCATAAACGCGCCGACGCCGAACATACAAAGGAGCATAGGTATCATCGCTTTATACGCACCCCTAACCAGCGCCCGATATTCCGCCTTCGTCAATTTTTCTGTCGGCGTTTTTTTCTTGTTTTTCCTGGTCGGGTCATACCCGGGCATACCTTCCACGTTCATATCCGCGAAGGTCGTTTCCATATCCAGTTCTTGCGGTTTATTTTCTTTATCGTCCATTATTTTTTACTCTTTTTCAAAGACGCGTTTTGTTTTTCTTCAAACGCCTTCAATTCTTCTTCCGTCGCGTAGAGATGGCACGCACAGAAATGTCCCTTTTCGACTTCTCTATACGTAGGCTTTACCGACTTGCAAATTTCCATACACTCCGAACAACGGGTGTGGAATTTACAACCCTTCGGCGGATTGACGGGGGAAGGAATATCCCCTTTCAAAATGACGCGGTTCATCTTCACGTGCGGATTAGGCACGGGCACAGCCGAGAACAACGCCTTCGTATACGGGTGCAACGTGTTGGAGAAAATGCTTTCCTTGTCGCCGTATTCGACCATACTGCCCAAATACATAACGCCGACTTCGTCGGAAATATGCTTAACGACGGACAAGTCGTGCGAAATGAACATATACGTAAGCCCAAGTTCCGCCTGCAATTCCTTCAACATATTGATAATTTGCGCCTGAATCGAAACGTCGAGTGCGGAAACGGGCTCGTCACAAATGACGAGTTCAGGTTTAAGCGCCAAGGCGCGCGCAATACAGATACGCTGACGCTGACCGCCCGAGAATTCGTGGGGGTAACGGTCGAAATAATGCGGTTGCAAACCACACATTTTCATCACGCCGAGTACGTACTCACGATAATTTTCTTCCGTAATCAATCCATGCTGACGCGCCGCTTCGCCGATGATTTCGCCAACCGTAAGACGGGGCGATAAACTTGCGTACGGGTCTTGGAATATCATTTGCATATTCGGACGGAGCTTATTAAATGCTTTTTCCGAAATCTTCGACACTTCTTGACCGTTGAAATACACTTCGCCACCCGTGACGTCGTATAAACGGAGAATCGTACGTCCCATCGTCGTTTTACCGCAACCCGATTCGCCTACAATCCCCAACGTCCTGCCCTTTTTCAAGGTAAACGAAACGTTGTCGACTGCTTTCAAATGCGCTTTGGCTCTGCCAAACAGACTCTTTTTCACGACGAAATATTTCTTCAAGTCTTTGACTTCAAGAAGTACGTCGGGGTCCCAATCGGGTTTTTCGCCTGCGATTCGTATAACGACGCTTTTCGCGCCTGCTTTTTCGCATTGCAATTTAAGAGCGTCGGCAAACTGCGCCTGCTCCTTTTCGACGTGGATACAAACTTCTTGTCCCTTCACGTCGGGCAGGTTGTCGCTTAAAAACTCTTTCGCGTAAATTTTTAACTGCTTATCCTTCATAATTTTTCCTTTTAGTTGTCGGAATCCGTGGTTTTATCTTCGCCTTTATACAAGTAACAGGAAACGTAATGCGTGTCCGTCACCTTGACAAGTTTAGGGTATTCACCCGCGCACTCGGTTTTACATTTGTCGCATCTGTCACGGAAATAACAGTAGTTGGGCATATTGACAGGGTTAGGTACAAAACCGGGGATACAATACAATTCCTTCACGTCGCCGTCTACCGTAGGTTTACTCTTTTGCAAACCGATGGTGTACGGGTGCAAGGGATTGTCGAAAATGTCTTCCGTCGTACCCATTTCAATCACTTTGCCTGCGTACATAACGATGACGAAATCTGCCATTTCCGCAACCACGCCAAGGTCGTGCGTAATGAGCATAATCGAGCCGTTGATTTTCGTTTTGATTTCACGGAGCAAATCGAGAATTTGCGCTTGAATCGTAACGTCGAGTGCCGTCGTGGGTTCGTCCGCGATAATCAAACGGGGATTGCAAAGCAACGCCATGGCAATCATAACACGTTGACGCATACCGCCGGAAAGTTCGTGCGGGAATTTCTTATAAACGCCTTCAGGGTCGGCAATACCAACGAGTTGCAACATCTCGATACTGCGCGCCTTCGCGTCCTTTTTCGAAATGCCTTCAATGTGCAAAAACGCCACTTCGTCGAGCTGATTACCGATGGTGAAAACGGGGTTGAGCGACGTCATCGGTTCTTGGAAAATCATAGAAATTTCCCTACCGCGAATCGAACGCATCGCCTCTATCGGCATCTTCGCGATGTCGTAGACCTTTTCGTCCATTTCGTACATATGACCGCCCAACTCGTTTTTCTTATGAATCGGCTTGCCTTTTTTGTCTTTTTTAACGACTTCCTGCCCGTCCACGATTTCCGTTTCGTACACGGGGATTTTCTTGCCCTTTTCGTCCTTGCGGAAAGCGTTGGTACGGAAACGAATCGAGCCGTCGACAATCTGACCGCTGGGACCGTGTACGAGTTGCATAAGCGAAAGCGACGTAACACTTTTACCACAACCCGATTCGCCAACGACACCCACGGTCGAGCCTGCAGGAATCGAGAAGGAAACGCCGTTTACCGCCTTAACCGTACCCGTGTCCGTAAAGAAATAGGTGTGAAGGTTGTCAAATTCAACGATATTCTTCTCGTCAACCATTTGCGTAAGGTATTCCGCTTCGACGTCCTTACGCTTTTTTCTCTTTTCAAGTTTTTTCGTAATTTTCGCATTGCCACGGGCAATCTTTCTAGATTCCCTGCCCGAAATATAATGCGAATTTTTCTTCTTTTCCGCCATCCTATCACCTCTTCATCTTCGGGTCAAACGCGTCGCGAAGCCCGTCGCCAACGAAGTTGAACGCCAAAATTGCAAGCGTGATGCAAATTCCGGGCGGTACCCAGAAGTTGGGGTAACCCGAAAGGTATTCCATCTTCGACGCCGCGCTTATCATTGCGCCCCACGTCGGCGTACCCAAAGGCGCGCCAAGACCCAAGAACCCAAGCGTAGCTTCCGTCAAGATAATGCTACCAAGACCCATCGTCATCGAAACGATAAGCTGGGGCATAACGTTGGGGAGCAAGTGCTTGAAAATTTTACGATAGGTCGAAAGACCAGAGCATTTTGCGGCAAGCATATATTCCTGCTCACGCAAGGAAAGGATTTGACCGCGCACAAGTCGCGCCGTACCTACCCAGCTAAATAGCGTCAGCACCGCCATCATATAATACAATCTTTCAATACCGAGTATACCGTTACCCGTCAACGCCGCCGAAAGAATAAGCATTACGGGAATCGTCGGAATACAGCTTAAAATGTCGACGATACGCATAATTAGGTTGTCGACCCAACCGCCGAAATACCCGGCGAAACCACCGAATATAACGCCGATAAGCGTCGAGAGAATAACGACGACAAAACCGATGGTAAGCGAAATTCTACCACCCAAAAGCAGGCAGGTAAACAAGTCTTTACCGTTGTCGTCCGTACCAAGCCAATGCGAGCCGTTGATTTCGCCACGGCGATTGAAACTAGGCGTCGTAACCGTGATTTGGAAAGCTTCTACTTCCGTACCGTCTTCGGTAACGTATTCAATTTTTTCCGTGATGACGACGTCTTGTACGTTATTGTAGTCGGTAAGTGGCGTATCACCGTCCGCCCAGGGCGAGAAAATCGGGCCGATAAAGCATGCAAGGAACAAGACGATAAGCGTAACCAAGCCCACCATCGACAATTTCGAACGGAAGA
>JAZRDK010000108.1:0-12669 GCA_045660225.1 Candidatus Scatosoma sp. | reverse complement strand
TACTCGTGCTGAGTTCCCTCATTCGGATATCTACGGATCTCAGGATATTTGCTCCTCCCCGTAGCTTTTCGCAGCTTGTCACGTCCTTCTTCGGCGCCATGTACCAAGGCATCCTCCGTAAGCCCTTTGTAGCTTGATCTTTCTCTTTCATCTACTCGTCTTTACATTTTTTACTTAAAGATTATTCTATACTTTCTACTCGACTAATTTGCGCTTTTCAAGAGCCTTAAAATTGCTTTTAACGTCTTTTTGCTTTATTAACCAAATTAGCTTACTTTACTAATATGAAAATTTCTCTTTTGCCTTTCGTACTCGTCTTATTGTTTCCAATAATACTTTTCTAATTTGCTATGCAGTTGTTAATCTTCGTTTTCCTTGTCTACAGACAAGGTTGCTGTACAAAAAACGCTTATCAAAAGCGACAGCTTAAACATAATACCATTTACAAAATAGAAAGTCAAGCGTTTTTTTTAATTTTTTGCAATTTTTTTTAATTTTTTTAAGAATTTTATTTCCACTTTTTTTTGCGCATTTTTCCTATATATATAAATATGTCGCGCGCAAGAAAAAAGTTACGGACGGGTTGCCCCGTCCGATTTTATCTACATCCACCGCAAGTTTTACAATTTCCCGAGCATTTTTTGCTTTGCTTGCCTGTTGCCGTGTACACGTCGCCCGAATAGTCGCGCTCCGTTTCCCCACCGCAATCGGGACAAGCCACTTTGTCGGTGTATACGCGCACCAGCTCGTCAAATTTTTTACCGCAAGTCTTGCATTTGTATTGTAATAAAGGCATAAGTTTCTTCCGTCCTTACGTATTGCCTTACCATTATACGAAAAAAACTTTGTTTTTGCAACCGATTTTGCGCGTCTTCGCCTACAAAATCCCTTTACCGCTTAAAAAACTGTCGAAAAATCCGCCCACGTCCACGCCCGTTTTTTCAAAGCTTGCGACAAGCTCGCCAACGCCTACCGTTTTGCCTTTATAGTGTTGGTAATACTTTTTTAATGCCGAGAAAAACTTTTTATCGCCCACGCTTTTTCGCAAAGTATCCATCATAACCACCGTCTTATCAAACGAAATACATCGGTATTCGTATTCGCTGACAAACTCTTTCAAATGTCGCGTCATACGCGTATCCGACCTACCCAAAACACTGCCGTATACGTCGTAATACGAACGATATTCCTTTAACGCGTCCGCCACCAGCTTATCGTAGGCAAAGCCGTATTTTTCGTAGCCGTCGAAAAAGCAAAGCGCGGAATATTCCGCCAAACCTTCGTCCTGCCACGCGTTTTCAATCGGATTATTCCCAACCGCCGAGCCCCACCATTGATGCGCCGTTTCGTGCGCGACGGCGCGGTAGCGTTCATCGCCGGTCAACGCATCCGAAAGCATCGTAAAGCACGGGTATTCCATCCCCCCAAAGCAAAGCCCCGTTTCCGCGAGTGTATACGTGGTGTATGCGTAGTCGCCAAACGCGTCTTCGTAGTACGCAAACGATTCTTTGGCGCAGTCAAGCGTCTTTTGCGGGTTCGCGTCCGCGTAATAGTAATATAGCAATCTCGTGTCGCCGTGTACCGTTTCAAGAAGTCGGTAGTCCTTAGCAACGGTAATGGCAAAATCTCGCACGCTGGACACGGACATGGTATATGCTTTTTTACTTTCTAGCATACGCTCGTCAATCATTTCGCCCGTCGCCGCCACTTCGTAGTCCTTAGGCACTGTCAAACGCACCGTGTAATCAGCGAAATCGGTAAAGAAGGGGTCACCGTCCGAATAGTATACCGTTTCGTAAAATTCGCCACCTTGCAAACCGCAAAGCACGGGGAAAAAGTTGGCAAGATTCGTCGTGTTTTTCGTAATGCCCGTGCGGTGGTTTACGGACGCGAGTTTCGTCAAAAAACCGATGTCTAAAACGACCTTATCGCCCGGATAAAGCGGTTTTTCCAAATACGCGCATAAAACGTTTACGTCTTCGCCCATCACTTCCCAGTTTTTCGAGCCGTTCACGCTGGAAACGACGATTTCGCCATAGCTTTCGCCGTCGTAATACGCCACGTCCGCGTACGCAGTCGGTACGGGTGCATACAAAGCATCCTTGCGATAGGCGTTTGGATAAAGTTGAAATTTAAGCGCGGAAATTTCGTTTTCCGTCGTGTTTATAAACGTCACTTTCACCGCCCCGGCAACCGTCTTAGTTTCCGGAGAATATTCTGCAATAATCTCGTACCTGCCCCGTGCATTTTCTTGTTTGTCGCAAGACGTAAGCACGGGCGCGACGGACAAAATGATTGCCACAGACGTCAAAATTGCCAACCTTCTTTTCATCGTTTTCCCCCTTGTCCTTATCTTATCGTATGCAAGGGAAAAGCCTTTTAGCACAATAAAAAACGCTCCACGACAAGGTGGAGCGTTTATCTATCTTCCGTTTAACCACGTTTCCAGTACTTTGCATTGTTGGTTGCGCGCAACTGTTTTGCAGCTTTTGCCGCCGTAGACAAATCGTCGGGGTTGACGCTACTCGATTCCGCCATACCCGCATCGTCGCCGACGCGCCAACCTTCCGTAACGGCAAAGGTCACCGACGAAATCGACGTGCAACCGTTGAACGCGAATTTCGCAATACTGGTCAGCGATTCGCCCAAGTACACCGTCTTCAAGCGCGCGCACTTTTCAAAGGCGTATTGTCCTATCGCCTGCAAGCCGTCGCCACCCGAAATTTCCACAATTTTCGTGTACGCAAACGCGTAGTCGCCAATGCGCGTCAGCACGTCGCTGAGCACGATTTTTCCGCTGATTTCCGTGCAATAATAAAACGCGTATTCTTCAATCGTTTCCAAATTTTCGCCGAAGTCCACCGCTTTTGCGCCATAGCACCACGCAAACGCGTACGAGCCGATTTTCGTCACCGAATCGGGAATTGTCAGCGTATCGGACAAGTTGTAGCAGTAGTAGAACGCGTACGTGCCGATTTCTTCTACGCCTTCGCCCAAGCCAAGCGATTGCAACTTAAAGCACTCGAAGAAGGCAAATTCGCCTATAGAAGTTACGCTTCCTGGAATGAGTAAGCGCCCCGTCAGTTCTTCGCAACCGACAAACGCGTAACCGCCGATTTCTTCTAAGCCTTCGGGGAACGACAACGCGCCGTCCAAGCCCAAACAGTACCCAAACGCGTTTCCGCCGATGCTTTTAAGCGAATCGGGGAAAGACACCGACTTGATTGCGCAACGATAAAACGCAAAATCGTCGATAATTTCCAAACTGTTTGGCAACGTTACGTCCGTCAACGTTCGGTTATAAACAAACGCGTTTTTTGCAATCTTCGTCACCCCTTCAGGCACGACGAACGACGTCGCCGAACCGCCCAAGGGGTACTGCACCAAGGTCTTCATATCTTCCGAATACAAAACGCCGTTTACCGAGCGGTATTCGTCGTTTCCATCCACCGCAAAAACGCCTTCTAACGTCGGACATTCCGCAATCGCGTTGTCGGAAATCGATTGTACACCTTCGCCAAGCGTCACGCTTTTCAACAACGGGCAACGGTCGATGGCGCGCGTCGAAATCGTCGTCGCGCTTTCAATCCAAATTGCCTTTAATTTCGTACAATTCCAAAACGCAGCTTCGGACACCGTTTGCACCGTCGAAGGCAGGTACACACTCTTAATCGCGTCGTCTTCACGGAAGGCTTCTTTCGCGACGCCAACAACGGGTTTGTCCATATACGAAGAAGGCACGATAATGTCCACGTCCGCACACAAGCCTTTCCCTGTCAACACGTAACCTTCCCCGTCGAGCGTAAACTTAAGCCCTTTGCTTTCCGCCTGCAAACAACGCGTACAAGCCCCGTCTTTGACGTCGTGCCCTACGGGCGCAACCAACTGCGTACTCTCCGTTTCTCCGCACTCGCACTTAGAAACAAGGTATCGCGGTTGCAAGCAAGTTTCCGCCGTCGACAGCGTTTCGTTAAATTCGTGGGTGTGCCCGTCGCTATCCGACGAACTTTCTTCGCTGGAACTTTCTTCGCTGGAGCTTTCTTCGCTGGACGACGTTTCTTCTGTCGATTCGTCCTTAGACGAACTTTGGTCGCTGGACGACGTTTCTTCTATCGATTCGTCTTTAGACGAGCTTTCTTCTTGCGAAGACTGTTCTTTGGACGAGCTTGCGTCTAAAGAACTTACCGTGCTTTGCACGGAAGATGCGGTTTCTGACGAGCCGTCGCCCGTGTCACCACAAGCCAGCGCCCCAACCGAAAGCACCGCACAAACAAACGTCGCCAAAATGAGTTTTAACCCTTTTTTCATCATTGATTTTCTTCTTCCCTTTTGCATTTATCCATTTACAAACTGCGCCAAGGACGTTTCGACGCCACCAAAATCGGCTAAATCTCTCGAAAAACCCTTCGTATTTGCATAGCAAATATACGCCACTGTACGTATTGTATCACATCTGTCCTTCGCCTGTCAACAAATCTCTAAAAATTTCGCGTCTAAAACGTAATTTCGTGCCTATTAAAGTAAAAAAATAAAAACTCGACTTAGAAAGTCGAGTTTTCCATAACCTTACGTCTATTTATTTTTCTTCTAACGTCAGATGCAAGGCAGGGTCTACGTTTTCTCCGCTGACGGAAATTTCAAAATGCAAATGCGCGCCGTCCTTGTACTCGTTGCCACTTGCTTGCGCGACGGTAGCAATCACGTCCCCCTTTTTCACCGTTGCGCCCACCGTCAAGTTTTCGTTTGCGTCCACGAAACGGTATAACGTTTTCATCCCGTCGCCATGGTTGACGACGATTTCCGTACCCAACAAAATATCGTCACGGAAGATACTTTCCACGACGCCGTCCTTGACAGCGCGCACTTCCGCGCCCACTTCCGCCGTAAAATCGATGCCTTCGTGCTCGTAATAACAATTCAGCGTTTTGTTGTGATAAAAACCGTAGTCGTTGCAAACGTTCACCGTCGACACAGGCAAGCCCAAGCCGTCGGGTACGGTAATCACCGGCTCGTCCGCGCTTGAATTTCCACCACCCGAAGACCCGCCGTCTTCAGACGAGTTGGGTGCATGAATACTCGACGAATTCGAGCCACGGAGCGCTTCTTCGTCCGTCAATTCGCTGGCGTTGGTGACGGCAACCGCGACGACGATTACCGCAAGCAAAGCCACGGCGCAACCGATTGCCGTGAATAGGTAAAACTTGCGCTCTTTATTCATAGGCTTTTTCTTCTTTTCGTTCTCGTTTTGTTCTTTCATTGTTTTCAATCCTCCGAAAATCGTTTTTTGTATGTAAAGGATTGACGGCTTTTTCGCCTTTTATACCTTAGGCGAGAAATTTTCAAAACCCACCGAAAATAACGGGCGAGCCAACGGAAATTACGCCCCCGTTTTTCTGCATTGCGACGTGTAGATTGATACACGCCCCGTCGATTTCCACTTTTTCGCGCCATTTTGGCGTATAGCCGTAATAAGAAATAACGCCCGCGCTTTCTTCTTCCAAAACAAGCGTCGCGCCGTACAAATCAAACAATTTTTTTATTTCATCTTCCGCGTCCCCCTTTACGGAAAAACAAACGCTTTCGCCTTGCACTCGGAAACAATCAAAGAAACCCAGCTCACTTTTCGTCCACGCCTCAGACGATGCCGAGCGCAAATAAAACGTCCTTTCGCCCTGTATATCCGCAAATTTGCACACCGTCGCCGAACGCACGACAAACGCCGTTACGATAAAAAAGCCACATGCGAGTAAAACGTTGAAAAACACTTTGCAACGACAAAAAAACATAATCCCTCCCACGACAAGCCGTCGCGAGAAGGATTATTGCCTAAATTTGTTTCGTTATACGCTTTTATTAAAAATCTGCCAACTTTTCACCGCCCAGAAGGTGGATATGCAAATGCGCCACCGTTTGACCGCCGTTTTCGCCCTGATTGATAATCACGCGATAGCCGTCGTCAAGCCCAAGCGTTTTTTCCAAAGTAGGAATTACTTGAAAACAATGTTTCACGATTTCCGCGCGCGCGTCGTCCATTTCGCTGAGCAAAGCAAAATGCGTTTTCGGGATACACAAATAATGCAATTTTGCCTTCGGCTGAATATCGCGAATCACAATCATCTTATCGTCTTCATACAATCTCGGCGACGGAATATCGCCTGCAACGATTTTACAAAAAATACAATTTTCCATACTTTTCACTCCTTTTATTTTACTACCGACGCCTTTACGCCGTCCTTAAACAACGATTCAACGCATACACGGGTGGGCTCTTTCGCCATCTCGCCTTCCACGTACACACGCACGTAGTTTTCTAAGTACCCTTCCCAAAATCCGTTTTCAAAAAACTCGGGCACGACTTCTAAAACTTCGCCCACCAACTTTTTCAAAAACTTTTCTTTTGCTTGCGCGCCCTTTGCCAAAATCCGTTCTACCCTGTCCTTTTTGACGGCGGACGGCAGTTCTTTATACTTCTTATACGCCAACGTACCTTCTCTGGGCGAATAGGGAAAGGCGTGAATTTGCGAAAATCCTACTTCTTCAACGATACGAAGGGATTCTTCAAAATCCGCGTCCGTTTCCGTGGGAAAACCTACGATAATGTCCGTCGTAATGCCCGCAAGCGGAAACGCGTCGTAAATCATTTGACACTTTTGTAAATATTCTTCTCTTGTGTAACGCCTATTCATACTCTTCAACACCGCGTTCGAACCACTTTGCAGGGAAAGATGGAACTGTGGCGCAAACCGTTTTACTTGTTTCAAGGCGTCTAAAAACCGAGGCGTAATCAAACTGACTTCCAGCGAACCAAGCCGTATTCTCGTGTCCGCATCTTTTACCGCAAGCATTAAATCGGCAAGGTCGCACCCCTTTTCGTCCTTGTACTCGGACACGTCAATCCCCGTCACCACCGTTTCCTGCGCCGTGCTTTTCAAAATTTCGTCCGCCGCGCTTTCTACCGAGCGCGAACGACTTCTTCCGCGCAGATACGGGATAATACAATACGAACAAAAGCGATTGCAACCGTCTTGAATTTTAACGAAATTTCGTGTTTTCAAACACTTCGGAAGTGGCATTTCTTCGTACGTTTTTTCTTCTTCAATATGCGCACCGCGCCGTTCTTCCGCCAAGCCTTGTTTGACAAGTTCAAGCACCTTGTTTTTGCGTTTTGCGCCCGTCACCGCGTACACGGTGTCGTCTTTTTCTAAAAACGCGGACGGGTTTTTCTCTGACGCGCAACCGCAAACGATAATTTTCGCACCCTTTGCCTTCTTGATTGCCTTGCCCACCGTTTGACGGCTTTTTCTTTCCGCTTCCGCAGTCACCGCGCAGGTGTTGATAACGTACAAATCCGCGTCTTCCATCTCACGCGAAACTGCATACCCCATCTCTTCCAAACCGCGTATAATCGAACCGCTTTCTACGTCGTTGACCTTGCAACCCAGCGTATACACCACCGCTTTCATCAGCGCAACTCTCCTAACACGAACATTACGACACCCGTCAACGCAATCGCCGCCGTTTCCGCACGCAAAATGCGTTTACCAAGCGTCACGGACGAAAATCCGTATTCGGATGCCAGCACTTCTTCTTCACGAGAAAATCCGCCTTCGCTCCCCACGACGATTGCCGTCGAGCCGACAAGTTTATCGACGTCGCATTTGCTTTCCGTCGCAAACTCACAGGCGAACAGCTTGTTTTCATACCCGTTTGCATAGCCAAACGCCTTTTCAAGCGTATCAAAGTAGACGACTTCGGGCGCGGTTGCGCGCAGGCATTGTTTCGCGGACTCTTTAGAAACCTTATTCAAACGCTCTAACTTGTTCGCGTTCATATACGCCGACGAGTATTCAGAAGAAAACACGCCGATTTTGTTCACGCCAAGCTCTACCGCTTTTTGCACGATAAACTCGTTTTTGTCCGCGTTTTTTAAGTACCCAAACAACAGGCAAACGTCCGCGTTTGCTTCTCTCGTCCCGACTTCTTCGCGGACGATATTTAACAGCATTTGCTTTTTCCCCACTTCGGAAATGACGGCGGTAAATTCCTTACCGCTGTTATCAAGCAATATCACTTCATCGCCCACACCAAGACGGAGCACGTTTTTCGCGTGCTCAAATTCTTCGCCCGTCAATATAACCGTGGCGTCTATTTTGTCTACAAAAAAGCGTTTCAACGCAGACATGGTAGTCCCCTTTACTGTTTATGTTTCAATACCAGGGCAAACCAGTCGCCCTTTTGCACTTGTCTTTGCACCGACATACCGACGTCTTCGTACGCGGTTTTTACCATTTGCAAACGACTTTCGATAATACCGCTTAAAATCAACACGCCGTCCTTTTTCAAGTTTTTCGGAATCGACGGAGCAAGCAATTTCAAAACTTCGCCCGTGATATTCGCCATCATCACGTCGCCTTGCACGTCCGTCGAATCCAAAAGATTCGCGTGCGCGACGATTGTTTTATCGTCCACACCGTTCAACTTACTGTTATGTAACGAGCTGTCCACGGCAATCGGGTCGATGTCCGTCAAATACGCCTTGGGCGCGCCGAGTTTAATGGCGGAAATGCCCAAAATGCCACTACCACAACCGACGTCGATACAAACGGTGTTCGGCGTAATAAATTCTTGCATCAGTTCTACGCACATAGACGTCGTTTCGTGTTCGCCCGTTCCAAACGCCATATTCGAATCGAGCAACACGATTTTTTCGTCCGCCTGCGCTTCGTAGGCAATCCACTCTGGCACGACGACGATTTTTCCAAGATGAATCGGACGGAAATGCTTTTTCCAAACGTCAATCCAGTCGTCCCCGTCCACCGTACGTTTCGTGTCTTCCAGCGTACCGAAAGGGATACAACCTTCGCTTCTTTCCTTCGCGTCGAACACGTCGCGCAAAATCGCAGGCAACACTTCGTCGGATACGTCCGTTGCAACGTAGCATTTTACAAGCACGTCCGTCTGCTTTTCTTCAAGAAGGTCGTCGTCCATATAATCCCAAAACGTGCTTTCCTTCGCCGTCTGCAGGGCAATAATATCCGCGCGGTCGCAAATCGTCACGCCGTAATCGGTGTAATTCCACATAATATCCGAAACGATTTCGCTGGCTTCGGTGGTGGTATGAATCGTCAATTCAATGTATTTCATAGTCAAACTCCTTACCCTTTTATTATAACACGGAGCGCCTTGTTTTGCAAGTATTTTAGAAACAAAATACCGCGCAAAGCAGTCTGCTTTGCGCGGTAAAACGTAAAAAGATTATTTAATATTTTTATACATAGGCCCGTACGCCTGGCAAGCGCGATAGTCTTGACCTTCTTTGTCCATACCAAACGCGTTCCACGAAGCAGGACGATAAATATCGTCTTCGGGTACGTTGTGCATACATACGGGGATACGGAGCATCGAGCACATCGTAATCAAATCCGCGCCGATATGTCCGTAAGAGATTGCGCCGTGATTAGCGCCCCAGTTGTTCATAACTTCGTATGCCGTCTTGAAGGGACTGCCTTCCTTGCCGTCGCAACGAGGAGCAAACCAAGTACAAGGCCAGGTGTAGTCCGTTCTCTTCCAAAGCTTATGCGTAACTTCGTCGGGTACGGAAACCGTCCAACCTTCCGCAATTTGCATTACGGGGCCGATACCTTTTACCATATTCAAACGAATCATCGTACAAGGCATTTCCGCACGGGTAACGAAACGCGAAGAATAACCACCGCCACGGAAATAACCAAGGTCGGCGTACGGCCACGTCGTCGCTTTCATGCAAGCGTCGATGTCTTCTTCCGTCATATTCCACCATTGTTTCATGACGGCGTTGCCGTTTTCGTCCTTCACTTCACCGCAAGCGTCTACGCAAGCCGCACCCGAGTTAATCAAGTGAATAAAGCCGTTTGCTTCTTTCGCTTTGCCTTCGATATCGTAATCGGTAACGCGCTTAATCGCTTCACCGCTCCAATACGTTCTAACGTCCGCGAAAATTTGCGCTCTGCCCGTCAAAAGCTTCATAAACAACATCGAAACGCCGTTCAACGTGTCGTTTTCCGTTGCCAAAACGTAAGGTTCTCTTGCGCCGTTCCAGTCGAAGGAAGAATTCAAAATCGATTCGGGGAAGTCGCAGTTGGGATAAAAATCCGTCCATTGTCTTTGACCTTGGAAACCTGCCGCAATCGCGTTGTGTCCAACCATTTCTTCTTCGCAACCTGCAGGCAAATTTTTGTTGCCGTTCATCAAATCCTTGATGATGCAAGCCATCTTCGCCGTGAATTCCCAGTCTTGTTCCTTCTGCTGAGGCGTTCTTTGCAATTCTTCGGGGTTTTTATCGAAGTCCGAATTGCATTTCGCTTTAATCCAAGCAAGCGCCTTTTCGTATTCTTTCGCGTCGTAAATACCTTCCGTCATACGGCGGATAATTTCTACTTCGTCCACCGATTCCACGCGCATACCAAGGTATTCTTCAAACATTTCCACGTCTACGATAGAGCCGGCAATACCCATACAAATCGAGCCGATTTGAAGGTACGATTTACCGCGCATCGTCGCAACCGCAACCGCACAGCGCGCAAAACGCAAAATCTTTTCCGCAACGTCGCAGGGAATCGTCGTATCCGTCAAATCCTGTACGTCGTGGCCGTAGATGCCAAACGCGGGCAAGCCCTTTTGCGCGTGACCTGCAAGCACCGCCGCAAGATAAACCGCGCCAGGTCTTTCCGTGCCGTTAAAGCCCCAAACCGCCTTAATCGTCATCGGGTCCATGTCCATCGTTTCACTACCGTAGCACCAGCAAGGGGTTACGGTAAGCGTGATGTCAACGCCTTCCTTTTTGAATTTGTCCGCGCAAGCCGCCGCTTCCGCAACTCGTCCAATCGTCGTGTCCGCGATAACCACTTTTACAGGCTCGCCGTTGGAATAGAACACGTTTTCCGAAATAAGCTTCGCCGCGTTCTTCGCCATATTCATCGTTTGCACTTCAAGGCTTTCTCTAACCTTCAAAGGTCCACGTCTGCCATCGATAGTGGGTCTAATGCCGATTACGGGATAGCTCCCGATCAGTCTGGATTCTGCCATTATGTATTTCCTCCCAAGGAATTTTTAATATATTACATATATTATACACGAAATTTATAAGGAAATCAAGTACCTTTTGAAAAAAAGTGATAATCCTTTCTTCTTGTATCCTAAAAGCAAATTTTGCATTTCAACGCATACCTGCCCCCTGCAAACGCCTTCCTATTTCTTCTCTATTGCGTTTTCTCCAAATAAAAACGACGGCGGTTGCCGTCGTTTAGATTACTTTTTGTCGTAGGGCTTGTCGCCGTACAACGCTTCCACGTTGTCGGCATAGCGTTTCATACGCTCTTGCTGTTTTAAGTCGATGTCTTTGTCCAACGCTTCCAACTGTTTCCTTTGTTCTTTGGAAAGCTTGGTAGGTACTTCCACAATCACACGGAGAATCAAATTTCCCGTGCCGTTTCTCGCCGAGCGAATCCCTTTACCGCGGACGGTGAACACCGTACCGCTTTGCGTGCCTTCGGGAATATTAAAATCGAACGTTTCGTCGATGGTAGGCACTTTGACACTGCCACCAAGCGTCGCCGTCTTAAAGGAAATGGGCAAATCCACGCGCAAATCGAAACGTTCGCGCACAAAGATTTTATGTGGCTCAACACGGAACTGGATAATCAAATCCCCAGGCGTACCGCCGTTTTGCGCAGCCTGACCCATACCGCGTTTCTTCATATAACTGCCCGTGTCTACGCCAGCTGGTATGTCAATGGTAACCGTGGTTTCCTTGCGTTGCGCGCCCTTGCCTTTACAATCGGGGCACTTGTCGGTAATTTTCCTGCCTGCGCCACCGCAATCCGGGCAAACGACCTGCCGAATCGTGCGTCCAAACATCGTGTTTTGTACCTGTTGAATAATCCCTTTGCCTTGGCATTTCGTACAGGTGGTAAACGCCGTACCGTCTTTCGCGCCCGTACCTTTGCAGGATACGCACGGCTCGTTTCTCGTGTACGAGAAGGTCTTTTTGCAACCCTTCGCAGCGTCCATAAACGACAGCGACATTTCGCGGACAATGTCTTCGCCGACTTCCGAACGGGGCGTCCTTTGCGCGCCACCGAATCCGCCACCGAAAATACTGCTGAAAATGTCGGAAATGTCTTCAAAACCACCACCGCCGAATCCACCAAATCCGCCACCGCCGAAACCCCCCATACCGGGATGTTCTAACTCGTAATCGTACGCCGAGCGTTTTTGCTGGTCGGACAGCGTTTCGTGCGCCTCGTTGATTTCCTTAAATTTTTCCGCCGCTTCCGCGTTGCCCTGGTTTCTATCCGGGTGATATTTCATCGCCAGCTTTCTATACGCCGACTTAATTTCTTCGGGCGTAGCCTTTTTGTCCACGCCTAAAATATCGTAATAATTTTTCTTGTCTGCCATGGTCGGTTTCCCTTATAAAATAGCGTTTACGGGTCTGGCTTTCGCCAAACCCGATTTTCGCTTTTTAGCCACCCGTGTACGGGTTGAACACAAAATTATTGATGGAATTCGGTGTCGTCACCTGCGCCGCTACCTGCGCCCTGCGCGCCTGCGTTTGCTTGGTACTGTTTCGCAAATACGGGCTGAACGGCTTGCATAAGTTTGTCGTAGGCCGCCTTAGTTCTGTCGTAA
>JAZRDK010000107.1:0-1937 GCA_045660225.1 Candidatus Scatosoma sp. | reverse complement strand
GGCAACTACTCGGTAGGTTTGAAAGAACAACTGATTTTCCCTGAAATCACGTATGACCAGGTTGAAAAAATCAGAGGTATGGACGTAGCAATCGTTACGACCGCAAACACCGACGAAGAGGCAAGAGAGCTTTTGAGAGCGCTCGGTATGCCTTTCAAGAAGTAAGGAGAAACGAACATGGCAAAGAAGTCAATGATTAACAAACAGCAAAAGACGCCTAAGTTCTCTACGAGAGCTTATACGAGATGCAGCATTTGCGGTAGACCCCACGCCGTATTGAGAAAATACGGTATCTGCCGTATCTGCTTCCGTAACCTTGCGTACAAGGGAGAAATCCCCGGCGTTAAGAAGTCGAGCTGGTAATAGGAGGTAAGAAAAATGACAGATCCTATCGCAGATATGCTTACTAGAATCAGAAATGCAATCACCGCAAAGAAAGAAGCAGTGGAAATTCCCGCTTCCAACGTTAAAAAAGCGATTGCCGAAATCCTTCACGAAGAAGGTTGGGTAAAGGACGTTAAAATCGTTGAAGACGGTTTCAACGGCAAGATTGCTATCACGCTTAAATACGACGACAAAAAGTCGGTTATCAGCGGTTTGCAAAGAGTATCCAAGCCCGGCTTGCGTACCTATGCAGGCGTTGAAAACATGCCCAGAATCCTTGGCGGTTTCGGTACGGTTATCCTGTCCACCAACAAGGGTATTATGACGGGTAAGAAGGCAAAGGCAGCAAACGTTGGCGGCGAAGTCCTTTGCTACGTTTGGTAATAGGGAGGTAATGGACAATGTCGAGAATCGGTAAAATGCCCATCGCGCTTCCCGCAGGCGTAACGGTAGATTTCACTAACGGCGTAGTAACCGTTAAAGGCCCTAAGGGTACTTTGACGAGAGAAGTTGTCGGCAACATCGGTATTGAAACGGAAGGCGCTACCCTTTTGATTAAGGCGCTTGACAATACCGCAGACACCAACGCAAAGCACGGCTTGTACCGCGCGCTCATCAACGGTATGGTTGTTGGCGTAACGGACGGCTTTGTAAAGACGTTGGAAGTTAAAGGTGTAGGTTGGAAAGCGGCTGTTCAAGGCAACAAGCTTGTTTTGAACGTTGGTTTCTCCCACCCTGTAGAATTCGTAGCACCCGAAGGCATCAAGTTTGAATGTCCTGCATTGACGGAAATCAACGTTTCCGGTATCAGCAAGGAACTTGTTGGCCAGATGGCTGCGAACATCCGGAAAGTAAGAGAACCCGAACCTTATCATGGCTATGGTATCCGCTATAAGGGCGAATACGTAGAACATAAGGAAGGTAAGACGTCCGGTAAAGGCAAGAAATAAGGAGCGTTAAAGTATGATTACGAAAATTGATAAAAATGCAGTCAGACAGAGACGCCATGTACGCGTCAGAAAGACGGTTACGGGTACTGCGGAAACGCCCCGTATGAACGTATACAGAAGCCTTAACCACATTTACGTACAGATTATCGACGACCGTAAAGGCGATGCAAAGGGGGGCGTAACCCTTGCTGCAGCGTCCACGATGGATAAAGCTGTAAAGGAAAAAATCGCAGGCCTTTCCAAGACGGAAGCTGCTAAGGTTGTCGGCGCGGTTGTCGCTGAAAGAGCGATGGCAAAAGGCGTACAGGCAGTCGTATTCGACAGAGGCGGTTACCTTTACACGGGACGTGTTCAGGCAGTCGCAGACGGCGCAAGAGAAGCCGGACTTAAATTCTAAGGAGAGGGACCATGGCAGACGAAAAGAGAGAAAGAAGACCTCAAAGAAGACAGGCTGAAGACGACGGACTTATCAAAAAGCTTATCGAAGTAAACCGTGTAACGAAGGTTGTAAAAGGTGGTAAAAACATGCGTTTTGCTGCACTTGTAATCGTAGGCGACGGCAATGGTAAGATCGGCGTTGCAACGGGTAAAGCAAAGGAAGTT
>JAZRDK010000106.1:0-8177 GCA_045660225.1 Candidatus Scatosoma sp. | reverse complement strand
GAAACCGCCTTAAAATAGAGCATACGCCCGTCGTAGGGCATCTTTTTACCGAGTTTTTCAAACCTACTATACGCCTCTTCGTGCAAGTCGTTTTCACAACACACGGTTGCCACTTTATACAAATCGTCCGTTTCCGTTTGCTCTTCGCAAGAAAGCTCTTTTGCAATGCGACAACTTTCGTCTTTCCTGCCTTGTTCTAAATATACGGCGGCAAGCGTCGCCCTTGCGCGAATACTCGTCGGCTCGTCTTCCAAAAGCGCCTTGCAAACGCGCTCTGCTTCTTGTGTTTCGCCTGCCAAAAGGTGCGCAACCGCCTGCATCTCCTTCGCGGACGCATATTCCTTCGCGCCCTTTTCCACCTTGGAAAACTCGTCGATGGCGCGACGGCAATCCCCGGCTTTTAACGCCTTCGAGCCAAGGCTGACTTCCTTAGAATAATCGGCAAGTCTTGGCGGATACACGAAACGGAAACGCTCTTTTTTGCGCGTTGCAAACGCTTCCGCGATGTCGAATTTCGTTTCTTCGGGCAAAGAGTCGTCGGCGTCTATCAATTTATTATAGTAGTACGCGGACTGCGAGTCGCTTCCGATTGCCAAGAAATTGACGGCAAGCGATTCGTAGACGTCGGGCAAGTCGTCTTCGTGGGCAACGTCTAAAAACTTGAACCAGAAATTGATTGCCGAGCCCTGCAAACCCATACCTTCGTAAATGTCGGCAAAACGCGTGTAGACGTCGGGGTCGCCACCAAATTCCGCCATTTCTTTGTACGCAAAACGGAGCGCGGACAAATATTTGCCCTCGTTGTAATAGGTGTCAGCCGTTTTCGCAAACCGTTTTCGACTGAAATCAATTTCCTTTACGTTGCCTTTTTTCATACCTTAATCCGTCTTTTTCGTACGCGGAAACAAAGCGTCCGCGTCTTCGTCCGTGAATACGTAGTCCGTATTGCAATAATGACAATGCACGCGCAATTCCCCGTCCAAGCGGATAATTTCGCGCATTTGCGCTTCGCCAAGCGAAACGAGCACGCCCAAAAGATAGTCCCTTGAGCAATTACAGCGATATTCTACGTCGAACGTTTGCGTGTCCGTGTCGCCAAAATACGCCTTTACACTTGCCGTTACCCCGTCTTGCAACAGGTCCACAACCAAGCCTTCCAAATTCAATTCGTTGACCCTTCTTTGCGTGTCTTCGTCAGCAAACGGGAGCAGTTGTAAAACGGCTATGCCGGCAACCATGTCGCCGTTTTCGTCCTTCTTTACCACCGTTTTAATGCGCGTAGGCAGTTGTTCGCTGACGGCGTAATACGTTTCAAACGCGCTGTCTATCCCTACGTTTTCAAAGGCGCAAGTACCGACGAACGGGCGCGAGTAGCCGTCGTCGCGGATAACGGTAAGCGAGCCGTTTTTAAGGGCGTTTTTTTCCGTTTCCTCATCCCACGCCCCGTCCACGTCCGTATTCTCGACGTAGCCACGAATAGAAAGCGATTTATTCCCCGACGCGCAAAAACCGCCAAGCGCACCTTCCGCGCGGATATCAAACGAAATTTCGCCACGTTCTTCCTTCAAACAAGCGCTCATAAACGCCATAACCGAAATCGCCTTCGCGTACGCGTACGCGGACGCGTTTTTAAGATTATGTAGTTGTACGCCCTTTCTTGCAAGCGACGTCGTGTCAATCACGGTCAAGGACGCCTGCTTGTTAAAGACAAGGGTTTTCAGCGCGTTTGGCATAGTCTTTACTCCTTTACCGCCAAGAAACAAAGGCGGTCTGCCTGGGTTTTATCTTCGCCTAAATGACCTTCGACTTGAAGGGGCGTAAACCCGTTTTCTTTAAGTGCCGTTATGATTTCTTCTTCCGTATAGGCGTACTGGCGATGCGTTTCTTCCTTGCGCTCGTACAAGCCGTCTGCGCGACGAATAAACAACGAAACGTCCATCGTAGCGCCGTCCTGTTCTTGTTTATTGAAACAAACGTAGGTAATATCGTCGCGGTCGTCCACGCTTACAGTATTTGCAATTTTTTCGCGGAATTTCTTTGTAGAGCTGATATCAAAAAGGAAGATTCCGCCTTTTTTAAGCGCGTTTTTAACCGACTTAAACGCCGAGCCGAGTTTGTCCTTGGGTACGTAGTTGATACAGTCGTTAATCGCCGTGGCAAAGTCGTACTTTTTTAAGGTTTTGAGCTTGACGACGTCGCCAAGCAAATATTCCGCGCGGACGCCTTCCTTCATCGATTGCGCCTGCGCAAAGTCGAGCATTTGCGGAGAAACGTCCACGCCCGTCATACGATAACCGTGACGGGAAAACGCGCGCGTAAACCATCCACCGCCACAGCCTATATCTAAACCGTCCGTAAGCGAATACGCGCTAAGTTTCGAAAGCAAATACTGCGACCAGTTTTCATAGTCGCAGTCGTCGTTGAGATATTCAAACCAAACGGCAAGATTTTCATACGCCTTGTTTTGCATTTTACTACCTTTTTGCAAACGGGACGCGCCGAAAAGCGCGTCCGTCTTTGTGTTTATTATTCTCCAAGCATTTTCGGGGGCTTAGGTTTTCTCTTTTTGCCCTTTTTCACGTCTTCGTCTTGGATAGCCTTTTCCCTTTCGTCAAATTTCTTATTGTATTCGACGTAGCGAAGGTCGTTTTTGTGTTCTTCTGCGTACGTTTCCGTGTCTTCGACAATGTTTTGCTTGCTTTCACGAAGACGTTTCAAGTCTTCACGAGTGAACGATTGCGGTAACTCGTATACCTGCAACGAGTCGTCGATTGGCTTAATCGGACGCGCAACCAAACGCGACCTGCCGTGCGAAAGTAGCATACGCTGATATTCGACGGAGGCGTGGCTTTCGTCCGTGGACGAATCGCCGTCTTTGTTGTAAATACCCCTGCCCACTTTCGCGCCTTCGATTTTCGGGTTGATAAATTTGTCGAACACCCATTGTGCGAAGTTCAACCACACAAGCAAGGTAAATGCAAGTGCGAACAAGAGTACGGCAAAAATGGCAAGCACCAAGAAAAAACTACCGCCGATTAAGAACAAAAGATAGGGAATCGACGCAAGCGCCGCGAAAAACGCCGTCTGGATAAGCGTACCGATGGAAATCAAGAACGAGTTTTTAAGCATCGTGAAAAAGCCCATCTTGTAGTTGACGCCAAGCGCAAGCATCCAAAGCGTCATAAACGCGCTGATGACAACGACGATATAGCTCATTACTTGCGAAATGTACAAGAACACGCGTTGCGTCTTCGAAATCATACCCGCCGCCAACGTGAAGTTGGAGAAATTGATAAGCGACGTGCAAATCAAAAGCACCAAACAGAAGAACATCGACGCCTGCAACGCGTTTTTGTAATTGAGTTTTACACCGCGCCAAAAGTCGTTTGCAACGAAAACGCCTTCCGTCCAAATCATATTGCGGATAACGTACATACCGCCTGCAAGTCCGACGGACGCAATGATAGACGTGATGACGATGGCAATGTACGTGGCAAGTTCCGTGCGGACGACAATCCACTCCGCAATGCCCTGCAATTCAGGCATAGCCGGATAGCCGATGCCGACGTTTGCGCCGAAGGGGTAGACTTGCCCCAACGAGCTCATATTGATAGAATTAAAAATAAGCACCGCAAGCAGGGGCACGAAGAAGAGCAACATTAAAAGGTTAATCTTAACGATTTTTCCAAAATTGCCCTTAAAAACGTCCCAAAACAATTGCCAACGGTTGGTAGGCAAGGTACTTCTTGCATATTCTTCACTTCTCTCTTTGCCTTCAAGAAGGCGGGCAACAAACCCTTTCTTTTGCTGTGCCATTTACTAAAACTCCAAAACACTTTCGCGCGTCCTTGCGTACGCTTGAACGCCCGTTGTTCTATTTTACTACAAAATTGTGATTATTTCAAGGAATTTTAAGAAAAATTTCAAACTTTTTCCTGTTTTTTTCCGTTTCCTTGGAAAGATTGTTGAAAAGGTTTTGAAAAATCTTTGACATTTGAAAAAATATGTGCTAAAATAAAATCGTTAAATAGAGGAGCGGACGAACAAAAGTACCTGCCGACGAGCGATTTGAAACGGAATTGCGGTAACCTTCGGTTTGGGAAAGGGTATCTCCGCCGAAGCGTAAACGTCGTTTGCTTACGCTGGGCATACGGGAGAACACCCGTATGACTGTCACCCTTCGTGAAGAGCTATTTACGTCAAATCGAACGTTTTTTTCGGTGGATAGTATTTGCTTTTTCGGACGGGTAGCCCTGTCCTTTTATTTTTACAAAGCAAATTCTCAAAGGAGTATCTGATATGAAAAAGTTTAACGTAGGCGTTATCGGCGCAACCGGTATGGTAGGACAAAGATTTTTAAGATTGCTTGAAAATCATCCTTGGTTTAACGTGGTCGTTTTGGCGGCGTCCGCGCGTTCGGCTGGAAAAACGTATAAAGAAGCCGTCGGCGACAAGTGGGCGTTTGACGATTCCCCTATGCCTAAAAAATACGAAGATATGGTCGTTTGCGACGCGGAAGCGGACGTAGACGCTATTGCGCAAAAGGTGGATTTCGTGTTCTGCGCGGTAAATATGGACAAAGCAAAAATCCGCGCGTTGGAAGAAACGTACGCAAAGAAAGAAGTGCCCGTCGTTTCCAACAACTCGGCGCACCGTTTCACGGCGGACGTGCCTATGATTATCCCCGAAGTCAACCCCGAGCATTTGGACGCCATTGCTTCGCAAAAGCAACGTCTTGGAACGAAACGCGGTTTTATTGCCGTAAAATCGAACTGCTCGCTTCAATCCTACGTTCCCCTTTTGCACCCGTTGCAGGCGTTTGGGATTAAGGAAGTGGCGGTTTGTACCTACCAAGCCATTTCCGGCGCAGGCAAAACGTTTAAGACGATGCCCGAAATTTTGGACAACGTAATCCCCTATATCGGTGGCGAAGAAGAAAAGAGCGAGAAAGAACCCTTGAAGATTTGGGGCAAGGTGGAAAACGGAGAAATCGTTTCTGCAAACTCGCCTGCAATTTCCGCGCAATGCCTTCGCGTCCCCGTTTCCGACGGACATACGGCGTCCGTGTTTGTAAAATTTGAAAACAAGCCGACGAAGGACGAAATTTTGTCCGCTTGGGCAAACTTCAAAGGCGAACCGCAGGATTTGGATTTGCCTTCCGCACCCAAGCAGTTCTTGGTCTATTTCGAAGAAGACAACCGTCCGCAAGCAAAGCTTGACAGGATGGCAGGCAACGGCATGGCGGTTACCGTCGGCAGACTGCGTGAAGACAACGTCTTCGATTATAAGTTTATCGGGCTTTCGCACAACACCCTTCGCGGTGCGGCAGGCGGTGCGGTATTGCTTGCCGAACTGCTTGCAGCAAAAGGTTATTTCGACTAAACAATCACGATTTTTTCAAAAGGAGCGTATAGTAAAACTATGAAAGGCTTTTTTAACGGTAGCGCAACGGCGCTGATTACACCCTTCGACGAAAACGGCGTCAACTACGACGTTCTTGGCGAGTTGATTGAACACCAAATTGCAGGCGGTACGGACGCCATCGTATTCCTTGGGACTACGGGCGAGCCGTCGACGATGTCGTTTGCAGAAGAACACGTGTTGATGGACTACGCAGTCAAGAAGGTGAACAAGCGCGCGAAGGTGATTATCGGTTGCGGAAGCAACAACACCGCGGACGCGATTATGACCGCGCAAAAGGCGGAATATTACGGCGCGGACGGGTTGCTTGCCGTTACCCCCTACTACAACAAATGCACGCAAAACGGTTTGGTGCAATATTATAAAGCGATTTGCGAATCCGTTTCTATCCCCGTCATCGCGTACAACGTACCTGGAAGAACGGGCGTGGAAATTCAGCCTGCAACGATGGCAAAAATTGCCGAAATCCCGAACATTGCCGGCATTAAAGACGCAGGCGGAAATATGAGCAAGACGATGGAAACCTTCCGTTTAGTACGCGAAAAATGCGACGTATATTCCGGCGAAGACGCGTTGAACTTGCCCATCCTTCTTTGCGGTGGCGCAGGCGTGATTTCCGTACTTTCTAACATTGTCCCTGCAGACGTGAAGAAGTTATGCACGCTCGTGAAAGAAAACAAGGTGCAAGAAGCGGTTGCTTTGAACGACAAGATGCTCCCCCTTGCCAACGCTTGCTTTGTAGAAGTCAACCCCATCCCCGTAAAAGCGGCGATGAATTTGCTTGGCTTTGGCGCAGGCGTACCCCGTGCTCCCTTGACGGAAATTGAACCGCAGAACAAGGAAAAACTTGCAACGGCAATGAAAAACTACGGCTTGGAGGTTCAAGCATGAGCGTAAAGATTTTACTTTGCGGTGCGTGCGGTAAAATGGGCGGAAACGTGCTTTCGCTTTTGGAAAGCGACACGGACGCCGTTGCCGTTTGCGGTGTAGATTTGTATCCGCGCGAAATCGGAATCCCCGTATACACGTCCTTCCAGGACGTAAAAGAACAAGCGGACGTCATCATCGACTTCTCGTCCCCTATCGGTTTAGAAGAACGCTTGGCGTACGCCAAGAAAAACGGTATGGGTATCGTGCTTGCTTCGACGGGATTTACGGCGTCGGATTTGGAAATGGTAAACGCGTACGCAAAGGAAATCCCCGTTTTCAAAACGGCTAACCTTTCCTTGGGCGTAAACTTGATGCAAGCGCTTATCAAAGCGGCGGCGGAAGTGCTTGGCGATGCGTACGACGTAGAAATTGTAGAACGCCACCACAACTTGAAAAAGGACGCGCCCAGCGGTACGGCGCTTATGCTGGCAGACAGCGTAAACGAAGTGTTTGAAGGCAAGAAAAAATACGTCAACGGCAGGGACGGCATCGTCGGCGCGAGAGAGAAATCGGAAATCGGTATCCACGCGGTACGTGGCGGTACGATTGTCGGAGAACACGAAGTTTCCTTCTGTGGCGAAGACGAAATCATCACGATTTCCCACAGCGCGCGTTCTAAGCGTGTCTTTGCAACGGGCGCTATTCGTGCGGCGAAGTTTTTGCAGGGCAAAGGCGCAGGCATGTACGAGATGAAACATCTTTTGGCAGAAGAAAACGCGTAAAACTTACAAACAAAAAATCCCAAGAATTTTCTTGGGATTTTTCTTTATTTTTCGGGCGGTTGTATCCGCTCCTTTTTTTGTTTATACGCCTTCCATTTTTCAGTAAGCGTGTCGCTTAAACCCGACAGAATTGCCGAAGCGACGCCGAGGATTGCGCCGAGTACCAAATTCCACGAAAGTACGTCCGTGCCCATCGCAACGGAAATAATACCCGTAACGACTGCCGAGAACGGCATAATAACCGCGACAATCGACGCGTCGATTTTTTTCAACGAGTTTGTCCGCACAAGCCAACAAAGGGTGTTGGAAACGAGCGCTAAGCCCACGACACAAAGAATCGGCATAACGTCCCAAGTAAAGACGAGCGTTTCCATTGCCTTGCCCCCCACCGAAATCGCGTTGAAGGAAAACGCCATAATGAAAGCAAGGACGGTTTGTACACACATTTGAATCATGACGTATAAAGGCGCAAATAAATCCTTCGCAAACGCACCCGTCGCGGCTATGTTTACACCGTACAAAATGCCGGAAAGCGCACAAAGTATTTCACCTACGCCAAACGAGAAACGCATACCGCTTAACACGAACGCACTCAAAAGGCAAATAATACTTGCCGTGACCGTCAAAAAACTGGGTTTCTTTTTAATAAAGAAAAACAATAAAACGGGCACGATGACACAAGACAAATTTTCCAAGAACGCGTACATGGTCGGCGATGCGCCCATACCAAGCCCGATTTTTTGGAGCAAAGACGCCGTCGAATTGAAAAGCCCCGTCGGTATGGCAACCAAAAAATATTTCTTGTGGAGTTTGCCAAAATGTTTCGCGGATAATAAGACAAGCGCGAGCGCGGACACCAAGGAAATGCTCGCCGTAAAAATAAGCGGAGAGGCATAGCCATTGGAGAAAACCCAGTTGTATACCGTCGGCGAACAACCCCATATAAAGACGACGAATAGAAGCGCCAAATAGGCGCTTGTCATCGACCCCTTATCTTGTTCTATTTCCTTATTTCGTTGCATATGCAGTTTGCATCCTTTTGAGCGTTCTTTCCGCGCCTAAAATTTGCATAATCGTCCAAAGGTCGGGCGTGTTAGAAAGACC
>JAZRDK010000105.1:0-3027 GCA_045660225.1 Candidatus Scatosoma sp. | reverse complement strand
CGTATGCCGTCGGGCTTTCGTTTTATATTCGGCGTACCCGTGTACGCGTTGAAACCTTATTTTACCTGCTTGATGTCGTATGGCGTGCTTTGGTATACAAAGTAGTTCAGCCAGTTCGAGAAAAGAAGGTGTGCGTGTCCGCGCCAGGAAACGATAGGCTCTTTCGAAGGGTCGTCGCCCGGGAAATAATTGACGGGGATTTTAATAGGTTTGCCTTGCGATAAATCGCGCAGGTATTCGTTTTTCAAAGTATCCGCGTCGTATTCAGAGTGTCCCGTAATGAAAATTTGTCTGCCGTTTTTCGTCGACATAGCGTAAACGCCCGTTTCCTTGGACGACGCCAAAATTTTCAGCGCAGGCTCGCGTTCGACGTCTTCGCGTAAAATGGTCGTATGACGGGACTGGGGCACCATAAACACGTCGTCAAAACCCCTAAACAGCATCGAATTTTTATAATCCGCGCGGTGGGGGAAAATCCCAAACATCTTTTCGGGAACGTCGTGTTTTTGTATGCCGTAATGGTAATAAAGCCCTGCTTGCGCGCCCCAACAAACGTGGAAAACGCTGTGCACGTGCGTCTTGCTCCACTCCATAATCTCGCAAAGCTCTTGCCAGTATTCCACCTGTTCAAAGGGCATATGCTCAACGGGTGCGCCCGTGATAATCATGCCGTCGAAGGTTTCGCCCTTGACGTCGTCAAACGTTTTATAAAACGCCAAAAGGTGTTCTTCCGCGACGTTCTTCGATTGATGCGATTTCGTATGGATAAGCTCCATTTCCACCTGCAACGGACTGTTGCCAAGCAATCTTGCAAACTGCGTTTCCGTTTCAATTTTCTTAGGCATCAGGTTCAAAATCAGGATGCGAAGGGGGCGGATGTCCTGCGTCATTGCGCGTTTTTCCGTCATCACGAAAATGTTTTCGCTTTCCAAAACCTTTACCGCGGGTAAGTTGTCGTGAATTTTAATAGGCATATCCTATCTCCGTAAATAAACTTAAATATTTTCAAGTGCCTGCGTAATGTCGTCGATAAGGTCTTGCGCGTTTTCAATTCCGCACGAAAGACGTACAAGGTCGCTGGGTACGCCTGCTTTAATCAGTTCTTCTTCGTTCATTTGTCTATGCGTAGCGTTTGCAGGGTGCAAACAGCAACTTCTTGCGTCCGCGACGTGCGTTTCAATGGCAATCAGTTTCAACGCCTTCATAAACGTTTCCGCCGCCTTTCTTCCGCCTTTCACGCCGAAACTTACGACACCGCAAGTCCCTTTCGGCATGTATTTCTGCGCCTTAGCGTATTCCTTAGACGATTCCAAGCCAGGGTAGTTTACCCAGGCGATTTTATCGTTGCTTTCTAAGAATTTTGCGACGGTCAAGCCGTTGAACGCGTGGCGTTCCATACGCAGGTGCAGGCTTTCCAAGCCAAGATTCAAATAATACGCGCTTTGAGGCGACTGCGTGCAACCAAAGTCGCGCATAAGTTGCGCCGTAGCCTTCGTGATAAACGCGCCTTCCTTACCGAATTTTTCCGCGTACGTAATCCCGTGATAGCTGTCGTCTGGCGTACAAAGACCGGGGAATTTTTCCGCGTGCGCCATCCAGTCGAACTTACCCGAATCGACGATACAGCCACCTATTGCCGAGCCGTGCCCGTCCATATACTTCGTCGTAGAGTGCGTAACGATGTCTGCGCCAAACGCAAACGGACGGCAATGGATAGGGGTGGGGAAAGTGTTGTCGACGATTAAGGGAACGCCGTGCGCGTGCGCGCATTTTGCAAACTTTTCGATGTCCAAAACGGTCAAGGCAGGGTTGGCAATCGTTTCGCCGAAAACCGCCTTCGTGTTATCCTTAAACGCAGCGTTCAATTCTTCTTCCGTGCAATCGGGCGAAACGAAGGTGTATTCCACGCCCATTTTCTTCATCGTCACGGCGAAAAGGTTGTACGTACCGCCGTACAAAGCGGACGACGCTACGACGTGGTCGCCACAGTTGGCAATATTAAACACGGCAAAGAAATTCGCCGCTTGTCCGGACGAAAGCAACATCGCCGCCGAACCGCCTTCCAACTGACAAATCTTGCTTGCCACCGTGTCGCAGGTCGGGTTTTGCAAACGAGAATAGAAATAACCGCTTGCTTCCAGGTCGAAAAGCTTGCCCATATCTTCGCTGGTATCATACTTAAACGTAGTGCTTTGGATAATGGGGATTTGACGAGGCTCGCCGTTGCCGGGCGTGTAACCGCCTTGTACGCAAGTCGTTTCAATGCGCTGTTTGTTCATATCGTCCTCCTGCGCGCGTTCGCGCGACCTTGTTTATACTCTTTTTAAGAGTATAGCACAATTTCTTCGTTTTCGTCAAGTGTTTTTATTGCTCGGAAAAAAAGCGCATAAAAAAGTCAACTTCGCGCAAAATAAAGGATATGAAAAGAAAATTTTTAATAAAAACCGCGCTTTTTACGGCGCTTTCGCTTTTGCCTATCGCAGGCTGTAAATCAGGCTCGGATACGGACGTTTTCGACGACGTCGTTACGCGCGAAAATTACGACAGCGTATATTCCGCCATCGGCGAGAAAGTAACCGTCGATATGCTCCGCGAAGGCGCGGACGGGCGCGCGTACGTCACGATTGATGGGAAGGAATACGAGCTGGGCTTAGATTTCCTTTCTATGGCAATGGTCTACAACGCAACCCCGTCCGGCACGTTTACAACGCCCAAATCGGCGTACGACGAGTGGTGGCGTTTATTTATCCAACGCTGGAATTTGCTCGTGCCCGAAATTCCGCTCTATTCCAACCAATACTACGACGTCTACAACGCGAAAATCGATGCTTTGAAGACGGGTCCGTTTTGGAGCGTAACGGACGCCATCGTCGGCGCAAAAGTCGTGTCGGGCGACAATTCCGTCATTTTAGGTAGCGCAACCGAGCTTTCGGGCGCGTTTCGTAACGCGTCGTTTGGCAAATCCGCGCCAGGCGCAGCCGACCCTGCTGTGCAAACGCCGTCAAACGGCTATCAAACGGTGGTTAC
>JAZRDK010000104.1:0-10058 GCA_045660225.1 Candidatus Scatosoma sp. | reverse complement strand
GCTTGGCCTCCGACTTGGAAACGGAAATGGAAAATTTCTTAACGACGGGAAGTCGAGTGGCGACGCTTTGGCGAAGCCAAAATGCCTTCGCCTGCGCCAAGTATTTGGTGTAGAAGTGAGAACGCTCGACGCTCGAATTATTATATGATGTCGTACGCGAAAGGTAAAGTCGTTATTACGTTATAAGAGAAAGGTCGGTGGCTGTCGCCACCGACTTTTTCTATGTCCGATTTCAAATTTTTGCGTAAAAAAGTCGACAATCGCTATTGATTTTTGGATAGGGAAATGGTATAATACAATAGCAGTTATATAATGGAGAAAAATAAAGTGAAATACGTAGTGATAACGGGCGCGTACGGGGGTATGGGATATGCCAGCGTACAGGCGCTTAAAAACAGCGGATACACGGTATTCGCTTTGGATAAAAACGTAAAGGACGAAGAAGAAAACGTCCTGCCGATTCAAACGGACGTCACCGATTTTTCCAGCGTGCAAAAGGCGTTTGAAAAGGTGAAAAGTATCACTAAGAGTGTGGATGCTATCGTGCATTTTGCGGGCGTGTATATGCTTGACTCGTTGCTGGAAATCCCTGAAGGGGATTTTGATAAAATTTTCAAAGTCAACGTCTACGGCGCGTTTTACGTCAACAAAATCTTCGCTCCGCTTTTGAAGAAGGGCTCGAAAATCTTGATGACGACCAGCGAGCTTGCGCCTCTAAACCCCTTGCCCTTTACAGGTCTGTACGCGGTAACGAAAAGCGCGTTGGACAAGTACGCGTTTGCTTTGAAAATGGAAATGCAACTGCTTGACGTGTTTGTATCCGTGCTCCGCGCAGGGGCGGTTTCGACGGGGATGTTGGGCGTTTCGACGACGGCGCTGGACAGGTTTTGCGAGAAAACGCAGACGTACAAATGCAACGCCGAGCGGTTTAAGAAAATTGTCAACGGCGTGGAAGCGAAAAGCGTTCCGCCCGAAAAAATCGCGGAGAAAACGCTGAAAATTTTAGCGAAAAAGAAACCGAAATTTGCGTACGCCATCAACAGAAACAAACTGTTGCGATTGTTGGGGGTTTTGCCTAAGCGGATGCAGTTTTTCGTGATTAGAAAAATATTAAAAAGCAAGGATAAAGACAATGCTACTGAAATTTGACGAAATGGAAACCAAAGAACTGCCCACCTTTTACGGTGGCGAAGGCACGTTTTTCGCGAAGATGTTCGTGGACGAAAATAATAAGATTTTGCGCGGTAAACTCGTACCTGGTGCGTCCATTGGGTTGCATAAGCACGAGCCCACGTCCGAAATCATCTTCGTTGTGGCAGGCAAAGGCAAGATGCTTTGCGACGGCGTGGAAGAACGTCTTTCGGCAGGGGATTGTCATTACTGTCCGAAGGGGAGCGAGCACACGTTTATCAACGACGGCGACGAAGATATACACTTTTTTGCAGTCGTTCCGAAGCACTAAAAAGGGGAAAGACGATGCAAACGGTGGTAAAAAGCTTTCAAGAACTTTCTGTAGACGAGCTGTACGAAATTTTGCGCCTTCGCGCCGAAGTGTTCGTCGTCGAGCAAAACTGCGTCTATCAGGACTTGGATGAAGTCGATAAAGACGCCTACCACGTCTATTTGAAGGAAGAAGGCAAAATTTTGGCGTATCTTCGCGTCGTAGACAAGGGGAAACGCTTGGACGAAGTGTCCGTCGGTAGGGTGATTTCCTTGAAACGCCGTTGCGGTTTAGGGAGCGCGCTGATGAAGGAAGGTATTCAGGTCGCGAAGGAAAAATTCGGTGCAAAAAAAGTGAAGGTGGGGGCGCAATGCTACGCCGTGCCCTTTTACGAAAGCGTAGGATTTAGGCAAATTTCGGACGAGTATTTAGAAGACGGAATCCCGCACGTATACATGATTTACGAAGATTAAGCGTGGGCAGGTACGAGATGAACGCCGTTTTTTGGGGCTCATCATTGAAATAAACCCTTGCGGATTTGTGGAATTGGTGGCGCAGTGAAATTCGCTTTGCGAGTGAAATTTTGCTACGCACAGTTAAGGGTTTATCTAAAAATAAGCATTATCAAAATGTTATAAAATTTTATTTGGAGAGAGCTATGATTTATACAAATTTAACAAAGAAAGCGTTGAGGCTGTCTTTTGAAGCGCATAAGGGGCAAGTGGATAAAACGGGTATGCCCTATGTATTCCATCCTTTTCACTTGGCTGAGCAAATGGACGACGAAATATCGACGGTTTGCGCCCTTTTGCACGACGTTGTGGAAGATACGGATATAACGTTTGAAAATTTATTGCAAATGGGGTTTCCGCAAACAGTGATTGACGTATTAAAACTGCTTACGCACGAAGACTCGATTCCCTATATGGATTACGTGGCAAAGATTGCAGGGAATCCTATTGCTAAAAAGGTGAAGATTGCCGACTTGACGCATAATAGTGATACGACACGGCTCGACGTCGTAGACGAAAAGGCGGAAAGCCGTTGTAAAAAATATCAACAAGCATTAGAGATATTATCAAAATAATCGATTTTTGTATGATAAAAGGCTAACGGACGACGTTAGCCTTTTTGTTATAAACCAAAGTTTGTTATTTTCCGCAAAGAAGTATGTTTTACAAAAGCACGACGCCGTTTTCCTTGCAGATACGTTTCGTGTCGTCGTCCCAAAGGGAAACTTGCACTTCGCCGATATGTGCTTTGCCCAAAAGGAGCATGGAAAGACGCGATTGACCGATACCGCCACCGATGGTCAAAGGCAGTTCGCCTTTAAGGAGCGCCGTGTGGAAAGGCAACGCTTTTCTTTCTTCCGCGCCTGCTTTTTTCAGCTGACGCGCAAGCGAAACTTCGTCTACGCGTATGCCCATCGACGAGATTTCGACGGCGCAACCGAGCGTGTCGCACCAAAACAAGATGTCGCCGTTGAGCGTCCAGTCGTCGTAGTCGGGCGCGCGCGAGTCGTGGGGTTTGCCCGATTGCAACGCATCGCCGATTTGCATAATAAACACCGTCTTGTGTTCTTTCGTGAAGGCGTTTTCGCGTTCTTTAGAAGAAAGGTTGGGATACAAATCTTCAAGCTGTTGCGACGTAACGAAAGTTACCGTCCTACAAAGCTCTACCCCGATTTGGGGATAACGGCATTTCAAGAAATCAAGCGTGTCGCAAATCGCGCCGACGATGCCTTGGACGACCTTTTTAAGATAGTCTTCGTTTCTCGTTTCGCGCGTGATAATTTTTTCCCAGTCCCACTGGTCGGTGTAGACGGAGTGCAAATTGTCCATTTCTTCGTCACGACGAATTGCGTTCATGTCCGTATATAAGCCTTCGCCTTCCGAGAACCCGTACACGGCAAGCGCCATACGTTTCCATTTTGCAAGCGAGTGTACGACGACGGCGTGTTTGCCCGTTTCCTTCAGGTCGAATTGCACGGCGCGTTCGACACCGCTTAAGTCGTCGTTTAAGCCGGTGGTCGGGTCGACGAACAGGGGCGCGGAAACGCGCTTTAAGTTGAGTGCAAGACACAGCCTTTCTTCAAACGTGCGTTTCAAAAGCCCGATTGCCGTTTGCGTATCGTACATACCAAGTGCCGATTGATAGCCCTTGGGGATAAAGGTTTTGCTCATATTTATACCTTCAATCATAAAAATTTGTTATAGTATAGCACATAAAAAAGGGTTTTGTCAACGACATTTTCAATCAAAACGCGGAATAAAATCGAGAAAGCAAATTTTGCGGGGTTGCTTGGTGCGGTTGGGCGCGAAAAATGGTATTGCGGGGCGTTGGGGTTGGCGTCTTTTGGTTTAGGCGAAGAAAAATCGGGTATAAATATTCGTGCGCGGGAATATTTTTTATAAAACCGCGCGAAAACGCTTTGATTTTGTGGGAAAATATTGTACAATATATAATGACGATAAACTGCCGTATTGTGGGCAGTTGCCTAAACGGGCGCGTAGAGTAAGTGAAAAATAAACCATCGGAGTTTTTATAAAATGGGATTGATTAAATATTTGATGAGCGGTGACGGAAGAAGAAACCTTAGAAACCTGAACAAAATGGCGGACAAGGTGGAATCGTTAGAGCCGAAGTACGAAGTTATGGACGACGAAACGCTGAAAAGCCAAACGCAGGTTTTGAAAGACCGTTTGGCAAACGGCGAAACGTTGGACGATATTCTTTACGACGCCTTTGCGGTTTTAAGGGAAGCCAGCAAGCGCGTACTGAACATGCGCCATTTCCGCGTGCAAATCATCGGCGGTATTTGTTTGCATCAAGGCCGTATTGCGGAAATGCGTACGGGTGAAGGTAAGACGCTCGTATCTACGTTGCCCGCGTATTTGAACGCGTTGACGGGCAAAAGCGTACACATCGTTACCGTCAACGACTACTTAGCAAAGCGTGACGCAGAGTGGATGGGCAAGGTGCATAAGTTTATGGGTCTTACCGTCGGCGTCGTCGTGCCCGGTATGAACGACGATGCAAAACGCCAGGCGTATCAGTCGGATATCGTGTACGGTACGAACAACGAATTTGGGTTTGACTACCTTCGTGACAATCTCAAAAAGAATTTGGGCGCGATGGTACAACGCGACTTGACGTTTGCCATCGTCGACGAAGTCGACTCCATTTTGGTGGACGAAGCAAGAACGCCGTTGATTATTTCGGGCAGGGGCGAAAAATCGTCCGAATTGTATACGCAGGTTGACAAGCTTGTGCGTACGCTTTCGGGTGGTTTCGACGACGAGCTTAAGGAAGAAGAAGACGCGGCGATTTTGGCACAAAAACAGCAAAAAAAGAACGATAAGAAAAACAAGAAACAACAGGTGGTCGAAGACGTAGAAGACGACGAAGAAGACTTTGTCGATTATACGAAGATGACCTTGGAAGAGCAGGCGAACTACGAAGCGGAGCTTGCGGAAAAGAAAGCAAAGGCGTTGACGGGCAAAAAGACGCTTGCAATGGCGCGCGACTGGGACTATATCATCAACCGCAAGGATAAGACGGTAGAGCTGACCGACAGCGGTGCGAGAAAAGCAGAACGTTTCTTCCGTATCGACAACATTGCGGAAATCGAGCACGCGGATTTGAACCATCACATCCAGCAGGCGTGAAAAGCGCATAAGATTTTCAAACTGGACGAAGATTATATCGTACAGGAAGGCGAAGTCGTTATCGTGGACGAGTTCACGGGGCGTCTTATGATAGGCAGAAGATATTCCGACGGTTTGCACCAGGCAATCGAAGCGAAGGAAGGCGTGGAAGTACGCAGTGAAAACAAGACGCAAGCGACGATTACCTTCCAAAATTATTTCCGTTTGTATGCTAAACTTTCGGGTATGACGGGTACGGCGAAGACGGAAGAAGCGGAATTTAGAACGATTTATTCGCTTGACGTAGTGGAAATTCCTACCAACCGCCCGATAAAGCGCGTGGACTTGCCCGATATGGTATATTCTACGACGGACGGTAAAAAACGTGCGATTATCGACGAAATCAAACGTCGTCATCAAAGCGGTCAACCGATTTTGGTGGGTACGTCTTCCGTCGACAAATCGGAAGAAATTTCCCGTTTGTTGATTAAAAACGGCGTAAAACACAACATTTTGAACGCAAAGAACCACGAACGCGAAGCGGAAATCGTCGCGCAGGCAGGCCGTTTTGGCGCGGTTACCATTTCGACGAATATGGCAGGTCGTGGTACGGACATCTTGCTTGGTGGTAATCCCGAATACTTAGCGAAGAAACGCCTTCGTGAAGAAGGTGCAGAGCACGAAGATATCGAGCTTGCAACGAGTATGTACCTTACGGACGTCAGCGACGAAATTTTGGCGCTGAGAGAACGTTATAAGAAGGTTTACGAAATTTATAAAAAGCAAACGGACGAAGAAAAGGAAAAGGTTATCGGCGTAGGCGGTTTGTGTATTATCGGTACGGAACGCCACGAATCGCGCCGTATCGACAACCAGCTCCGCGGTCGTGCCGGCCGTCAAGGCGACATCGGTATGTCCGTGTTCTATTTGTCCTTGGAAGACGACCTTGTGCGTCGTTTCGGTGGGGATAGGATGAAGGCTTTGTACGCCTTCTTCAAGATTGACGAAGACACGCCTTTACAGTCGAAAATGCTTTCGCGCGGTATCGAAAACGCACAAAAGAACATCGAAGGCAGAAACTTCGGTATCCGTAAAAACGTCCTTCAATACGACGACGTTATGAACAAGCAACGTATCGTCATTTACGAAGAACGTATGAAGGTACTTCGCGGTGGCAACGTGCACGAACAGGTGCTGAAATATATCCCCGACTACGTAGAAGAAACGGTGGCGTCCGCGGTGAATATCGACGCCATGCCCGAGCTTTGGAACGAAGACGATTTGAACCAGGCTTTGGAAGCGAAAGTTTTGCCCGAAGGCACGAACTACGTCACGCGCGAACGTTTGGCGAAGTGGGATTACGAGTTGGCGATTAAGAAGATTTCAAACAAAGTCGTCAAAGAATACGAAAAGATGATTGAAGAGTTGAAGAAACTCGGCGTAGATTACTACGCTTGGGAACGCAACGTGCTTTTGGAAATGGTGGATAGAAACTGGATTGACCATATCGACGCCATGGACCAGCTGAGAAAGGGCATTTCCCTTCGTGCGTTTGGGCAGGTAGACCCCGTCATTTCGTATAAGAAAGAAGGTTTTGATATGTTCGACGAAATGATTGAGCGTATCCAAAACAAGACGATAAGCAAGCTTTTGAAGACGAAAATTCGCATCGTGCCTGCGCCTGCGCCTACGCAAAACGGTCAACCTGCACCCCAGCGCCCCGTTGCGCCCAGCGCACCGCAACCAAGAATTCTCCGTCCCCAAATGCCGGTTGCCTTGTCCAGCCTGTCTGCGTACAAGGACGCCAACAAAAAAGACGAAAACAAGTAAGAAAGGATAACGTATGTTCAAAGCAGACGATTACAGATTAAAAATTCAAGCGATGGGCGTGGTGTTAAAGGAAGCGGAATACGCCCTTGATATCGAGCATTTGCGCCCCCGTCTTGCCGAACTGGAAAAGGAACAAGAAAACCCCGACGTTTGGCAGGATTTGGAAAAATCGACGAAAATCGGCAAGGAAATTGCAGGGCTTAGAAACAAAATCAACGCCTACGAAAAGGGCGCAACCGCGCTTTCCGACGCAAACGACGTCGTTGATTTGATTGAAGAAACGGAAGACGAAAGCTTGATTGTTGAGCTTGACGAAATGCTCCGTACCGCGGAAAAGGATATTGAAGATATGCGTATCCGCGCCATTTTGAAGGGGCAATACGACAACCACAACGCTATGCTTGCGCTCCACGCAGGGGCTGGTGGTACGGAGGCGTGCGACTGGTGTCAAATGCTGTACCGTATGTATTGCAGATATTGCGAAAAGATGGGATTTAAGGTGTACGAACTCGACCGCGAAGCAGGCGACGGCGCAGGGCTTAAGAGCGTCGATTTCCGCGTCGAAGGCGAAAACGCGTACGGGTATTTGAAGGCGGAAATGGGCGTGCATAGACTTGTACGTATTTCCCCGTTCGATGCCAACAAACGCCGTCAAACGTCCTTCTGTTCGCTGGAAGTTATGCCCGAAGTTGAAGACGACAACGAAGTGGAAATCAACGACGACGATATTCGTATCGACATTTACCACTCTGGCGGTGCAGGCGGGCAAAACGTAAACAAGGTTGCGTCCGCCGTCCGTATTACGCATTTCCCGACGGGTATCGTCGTACAATGCCAAAACGAACGTTCGCAACTTCAAAACAAGGCGATGTGCTTTAATATGTTGCGCTCGAAACTTCTTGAAAAGAAGATTGAACAGCGCCAAGCGGAAGCGCAAGCCATGAAAGGCGACGTGAAGAAAATCGAGTGGGGCGCACAAATCCGCTCGTACGTGTTCTGTCCATATACGCTTGTAAAGGACCATAGAACGGGCTTTGAAAAGGGCGACGTGCAGTCGGTTATGGACGGCGAATTGCACGGCTTTATCATCGACTATTTGAAAAAATCTTAAAAAAGGAAGGGGGCAGGTACACGTTTACCGCCCCCTTTATGAGCAAAAAAGAAGGGAACTATGTATACGCCTTTTGAACGTTTAGATTTGCATAAAAAAGACCCGATTATTCTCGGCATCGAATCGTCTTGCGACGAAACGGCGGCGGCGGTGATTTGCGGTAGGAAGGTTTTATCCGACGAAATTTCTTCGTCGGCGTCCTTGCAGGCGCAATTCGGTGGCGTCGTGCCAGAGCTTGCTTCAAGGGCGCATACGGACGCCGTTTCAGAAGTCGTGGAACGGGCGGTGAAAAACGCGGGCATTTCATACGACGACATCGACGCGGTGGCGGTTACGTACGGCGCTGGGCTTTTGGGCGCGTTGCTCGTTGGGGTTTCCTTTGCGAAAGCGCTTGCGTACACGCTAAATAAACCGTTGATTGCCGTCAACCATATTAGGGGACACTTATCGGCAGGGTATCTTGCGTCGCCCGATTTGAAACCGCCGTTCGTTACTTTGCTTGCAAGCGGTGGGCATACCGCCGTTTTGTACGCAAAAACGGAAGCGGAATTTGAGATTTTGGGCGCGACGTTGGACGACGCCGTCGGCGAAGCGTTTGACAAGGTTGCGCGTGTTTTGGGTTTGAAATATCCCGGCGGACCGAATATTGAAAACTGCGCGAAAGACGGTACGCCGTGCATCACCTTCCCGAAAATGCTAAAAGGTGGCGGTGGGTACAATTTTTCGTACAGCGGATTAAAGACGGCGGTGATTAACTACTGCCATACGAAAGCACAAAAAGGCGAAGAAATTTCGAAGGCGGACGTGGCTTGCTCCTTCCAAAAATCGGCGGTGGACGTGCTGGTGGAAAAGACGGTGGAAGGCGCGAAAGAGAAAGGCGTGTCCGTCGTTACGGCAGGTGGCGGTGTCGTCGCAAACACCTACCTTCGCGAAAGCTTAGCGTCCGAGTGCAAGAAAAACGGGCTTACTTTGGTGTTGCCCGAAAAACGGTTTTGCACGGACAATGCGTCGATGATTGCATCGGAAGGCTTGATTCAATATCGTCTTGGCAATTTCGCGGATATGACGTTGACGGCGAAGGCGTCGATTCCGCTTTCGGCGACGATAGAAACCGTGCAGAGCCGACAGGCGAAAAATAAGGAGAACTAAGCGGTGTTTTTTGAAGAACTCATCGAGATTTTGGGACACGCGGTAAAAGACACCCTGCCGTTTTTTCCTTGGATTTTGGGGCTGTATATCCTAATTCAGCTGATTGAAACCAAGGCGGATATGCGGAAGGTAACGCGCCTTGGCGGAAGGCTTGGCCCTGTCGTCGGCGCGGCGACGGGTTTAATTCCACAATGCGGTTTTTCCGTTATGGCGTCCAAATTCTACGAAAAACGATATATTACGCTGGGTACGTTGCTTGCTATTTTTATGTCGACCAGCGACGAAGCGTTTATCTTGATGCTCGGTTCGGGCGAAGGCGCGGTTTGGGTATTGCCGATGCTGGCGATAAAAATTGCCGTCGGTATCGTCGTGGGATATACGGCGGACGGCGTATTAAGGGCGTTTGGGTATAAGCAGGTGTGTATTGAAATGCCGTCGGTGGGTGACGAAAAGCCGAAAAGCGTCAAGGATATGTTTATCAAACAATACCAGGACGACAGGGAAATTGAAGTCAACTGTGCCTGTGGCAAAAGCCACGACAACACCAACCCCTGGAAGGCGTATTTGTTGTACCCCTTCTTGCACGCTTTGAAGGTGCTCGGTTTTATTTTGCTTGTCAATTTCACGTTGACGGCGATTATCCACGGCGTTGGCGAAGACACTTTCGTTGCGTTTATGGAGCGCAACCGCTTTGTCCAACCCTTCGTGGCTTGTGCGGTGGGGCTAATCCCTAACTGTGCGTCGTCCGTGGTGTTGACGGAGGCGTTTTTAGGTGGAGCAATCACGTTTGGTACGTGTGCGGCAGGGCTTTGCGCCAACGCAGGTATGGGGTTTGTCGTGCTTTTGAAAAACGTGCGAAAATGGCGTCGAAATTTGGCGC
>JAZRDK010000103.1:0-50053 GCA_045660225.1 Candidatus Scatosoma sp. | reverse complement strand
GGCCCATTAGCTCAGTAGGTAGAGCACTTGATTTTTAATCAAGGTGTCCGGAGTTCGAGCCTCCGATGGACCACCAACGTGTGGATGATTAGCTCAGTTGGTAGAGCAACTGACTCTTAATCAGTGGGCCCAGGGTTCGAGTCCCTGATCGTCCACCAACGAAAAAGACATACCTTGCGTATGTCTTTTTTGTTGTGCGTATCAGGGTGAGAAACCTGCGAATTAACCAGGGTTCGCGCGAGGAGATAAGAAGGCGCTGAAAATTTCTTCCACGTTTTTTTTGCTTATCGACGACGCTTTGCCGAAGGCAAATTCCCCTAAATCGTCCACCAACGAAAAAGACGTACCTTGCGTACGTCTTTTTTGTTGTGGCATCAGGGCGAGAAACCTGCGAATTAACCAGGGTTCGCGCGAGGAGATAAGAAGAAACGAACATTTTCTTCCCCTTCCTTCTCCTTATCGACGACGCTTTGCCGAAGGCAAATTCCCGCAAATCGTCCACCAACGAAAAAGACGTACCTTGCGTATGTCTTTTTTGTTGTGCGTATCAGGGTGAGAAACCTGCGAATTAACATCACAAAAAAACGCCGTAAAAACGGCGTTTTCTTCATGATTAAAGGTTAGGATAAGAAACGAATCTTTCGGGATATACGTGGCACTTTTCAGAAATTCTATTGAGCAATACAATAGGCACTACTTCCACGTGATATCTGCCGTGTTCGGAAATAATCATCAAAATTTTGCTGTGCGCAGGAATTTTTTCGGGTGCTTTGATGGTGATATCCGCAGGAACGGAGTGACAGCTGTTTTCCGTAATAGACATCCAGCTGGGAACAAAGACGTCGAAATCTTCGTGGCTTGCCGTCCAACCTTCGGGCATAATCAATTTGACGTTGATATTATGCGCTTGGCTGCCCGTTGCCTTGAAACGGTTTTGGAAACTGATGGTGATACGTTTTTCTTCGCCAGCCGTCGCATAAGCGCCACCGTGTACAGTAACGAGCGCGGTAACCGTCGAACAACGTTTCATAATCGTGTTGGGATATTTCAAAGACAATACGGACGCGGACATTTCTTCCGATTCTTCGCTTTGACCGTAAGGAAGGAACATCTTATCAATTTCTTCCTTCGAAACCTGCGTTTCCCCTGCCTCGATTTTTACTTCCGTAGCAAACGAAGCCTTCAACTGAGAAAGCACAACGGGCGCAAGCGAAACAACTTTGTCCGTAAGTTGCGTGCAGGTGGAAATTCTAGGCCAACCCGTACCCAAGTTGATACAGCAAGTGATAATTTTGTCGCCGATGTGTTCTGCCCAGTCTTGGGGAATACCAGCAGTACCGTTCATAATACCCAAAATAGAGCCAACGGTTGCCGCCGTACAGTCGGTATCGTCGCCACAGTTTACCGCGGTGAGCATCGATTTCTTGAAATCGCCTTCGCCATACAAGATACCGAGCATAGCAAACGCTACGTTGGAAGGCGCAGAGAACCAACCGTCACCGATGTCAGAGTTTTCTTCAAGAATCGCATCACGAGCATCCATAGCGGACATACCTTCGTCGTAACACTTAAAGAGCAAACGAATCGAACGCGCCATTCTCGAATCCGCAGGAATTTTCGCAAGACCGATTTCTACAAGTTTTCTAATATCAGAAACGACACACGCCGCACTTTCAATCGCCGCAACGAACATTGCCGCGTACGTACCTTCGCCGATGCCGTGGTCGATTTTTGCGTCTTCAATGGAGTATCTTGCCGCAAGGTCGGGCGATGCAGGGCAAAGACAAGCCCAGATTTCCGTACGAATCCAAGCGCCGTTGGAGTGTTTTAAGAAATAGTTGTTGTCCGTTTCGCCACTAAGCGGAGGCATAATGCCGATTTCCATATTTTTACGAGCGATTTCGTATTCGCCGAAATACACGGGAATAAACGAAAGCCAGTAATCGCCCAAAACGTCCGCCGTAATGTTTCTAGGGCCTTCTTTTTCAACGGCGTGCAACCAAATAAGTTGCAAATCCAAGTCGTCGTTGGGAAGCGCTTCGCCCGGCGTCGTCGTAAAGCCCGTAACGTTGAGCTTTTTACGCATACCCTCATAAGGGCCACCTACCGTACCGCCGATATTTTTACCAATCCAACAAGCGCGAACTTTATCCTTGTAGGATTCATAGCTAAGTTTCATTATGCCTTTACCTGCCTTTTCAAATTGTTTTTAATTAACGAACTGTTTCGCCGTTTACTTTCCTTATTTTAACATACCTAACAAATTTTTGCAAGTGTTTCGACGAATTTTTTTACTTTATTGTTAAGATTGCACAATCCAAGAACCGATATTTTCAACACCTGCGCCAATCAAATCGTTTACCGTGTTATAACGGAAAAGATTATTGTACGTGTATACCGTATACGAGCCTGACTTGTCTTGCGAATAATACTTTTCGTACGATTCGTCTTTTACCGCTTCGGACGAAGGTTGCAATACAACGTGCGAAGACGCCATGGCGTTATCGCTCTTATGTTGCGCCTTTATCGTTTGCACGTCGTTGTAGGCATAGGTTACAAACGGCTGGGTGTTATTGACGGAGTCCGCAATTGCGATAAACGCACCGCTAACCACGTGCACGTTCTTAAACGCCGTCAGACGGAACAAAGAACCGTCCACCACGTTATAAGGTCCTTTGTCGACGTGGAAAAGCACCGCCCTTTCCGTACCTGCGCCTTCGTAAACAAAATTATCGCCCACGTTGACGTTTACGTAAATATCCTTCATCGTCAAGAAATAAGGCATTTCCTTCATCAACGTATACGCTTTTTCCAAGTAGTTGGTTGACGTGACGTACAGATTTTCCAAATGGATATCAACGCGGTCGTCTTTCACGGACAAATTCTTTTCCATTACGTAGACGTACTCGTTTTTCGCAAGCCCCGTAGCAATGCCACCGTTGCCTGCAACAAAGGTAAAGTTGAAATGCGTGTTTCTAATAAGCGCATTGTCCGTAAGTTGACCAAAGACGCCCTTGTCGCTTACCGTTGCGTTGACCGTGTATCCATTGCCGTCGAACGTCGCGCCAAAACCAACGCTGGCGCTACCTGCCTTTTGCGACGTCATATCTACCGTTACGTCTTCGCCGAGCACGTAATAACCCGTCAACATTTCCGAGCCTAACGTGAGTTGCGACACGAAGTTGGAAGACGTCAATTTACAGTTGTACGCGTACAGGTTGGTAAAACGATAGCCACCCACCGTCGTGTATACTTCAATCGCTTCCGTGTCAAGACCGTTTGCCACAACGCCGTTGAACTTTCTCGAACGCCAACGGAGCGTCGTATCGCCCTGTTTGCCTTGGATAACCGACGCGCCGTCGCCGAAAATATCCGTCACGGGGAAATAGTCGGAAACGTCGTATTCAAAATATTCGGTGTAGTCAACAATAGGACAATACACGTCGACAACAAAGCGTTTCGTATACGACGTACCGTCCGTTTCGTAGGTTGCTTCAATCACGCTTTGACCGACGTCCAACGCCGTCAAAACGCCCGCCGTATAGTCCACGTAGTCCGCCCCTTCAACGACTTGTACGTTGTCCGCAGAAATGGCTTTCTTTTCTTCGTTTTCGTATACAAAGAAGGACAGTTGTGCGGTTTTATTGTACGTTCCGCCTGCCCACGTATTTACGATGGACAAGGAAACGTCGTCGGTTGCCACTTGCGTTTCGCCGTCGTAGGAAATAAACGACGTCATAGAAAGATTTCTAAGTACGTTTACCGAAAAGCTTTGCGTCAACAACGCCGTATCAAAACCCTGCCATTTCGTAGAAACGGAAACGACTTCTTCGCCGATAGAAACGGCGTCAAGCTTACCGTTTGCATAGCTTACCACGTCGCCCGTACAGGTAACTTCCAAATCGCAGGGGTATTCCTTGCCGTTAAAGCTGACGACGCCTTCCAAAGCGTATTCTTCGCCAACGAGAACGGTAATTTCACCATCCGCCAAGTGTTTCATTACCAAACGGGGTTGCAAATCGCCAAAACCAACGTTCACTTCACAACTTGCCGTCAACGTACCGTAGGTTGCCGTAATCGTCGCCTTGCCACTTCCGTGCGTGGAAACGACCCCGTCTTCATTGACGGTAACTATCGAAGCGTCGGACGAAGACCATACCAATTTTTTGTTCTGTTCTTTTTGATAACTTGCGACCAACAAAAATTCGTCGCCAAGCACGACTTCTTGCGAAGTCGCGCTAAGTTCAAGCGTTGCCTTTTCAGGTGTTTCAACAGACGATTCCACGGAAGAAGTTTCTAAAGAAGAACTTTCCCCATCGTCACAAGCCGTCAAGCCGATTGCGCCCAAAAGCGATGCGCCAAGAAGGATGCTAAGAAGTAATTTTTTATTCTTTTTCATCGTTTCTCCCCCTTAAAGCCCTGCCAAATAGCCGTCAATCTTGTCGAGTTCCCCCAAGTTTGTTATGCCAAGCTCGACACAAACTTGTTTGAATTTTTCCTTTATCGCCTTGTATTCTTCGACGGTGAAGTTTTCTTCGTAGTGGTCGATTGCCACCTTAGCCGGCGACAACCACTCCATATCAATACGACTCTTCATGTCTTTATACAAATCTTCATCGTTTTTATACTTTTCAATGGCGTCGTACGCTTCATCCAACAATCTAAACGCTTCGTTGATGTAACCAACCGTCCAGTACTGATTGGAGAAACTGGGTTTATTCCACCAAGCCGTCCACGACCACCCAAACGACGTATACTGGATATTAAAGCGCATACGTTCGTGGTTAAAGAGTTGTTTCATGGCAGGCGCAGCTTCCTTGTACATCGCGTTCATATAGTCGTCGATAAGTTCGTTAATATCCAAAGACGAATCCCACATCATCTTTGTACATACGTAACCTGCCAAAACAAAGAACGCGGAGTCAGCGCCCTTTTGCGAGCTGTGTTGTTGAGTAAGGCAGAATACACCACCCACTTCGTGGAAGAATCCGTAAATTTCCGAATAGAAATTGTATATATCCGCAAACGAGAAATAGTCGCCGATAAATCCGCCGTACGTCCAGAAGAATATGTCGTCCATATACTGACCCCAAGCCTTCACGTTTTCGTACATAGCCGCGTTTCTATCGGAGTAAATACTGCGCGAGTGGTCGAAACCGCTAACGGCAAGGAAAACGGTTACGTCTTCGTTGGGGATTACTTCTTCATAAGGCGTGTAATATTCTTGACGCGCTTCGTCCCACTCAAAAGGCGGTTCTAACGTTGCCTGGTAAGCAAAGAACATAACCTTGAAATCTTCTCTTGCATACGCCTTGTTTTCTTCTTTTGCCATCCAATCGTTAATTAAATCGCTAAGGTCGTTGCAGAACATCAAAACGGTGGCGGATTTTGCGCCGTATTTTTCAATCGCCTTCGTACAAGCGTCACACGCACACCAGTCCAGGTTGTCTTCCATACCAATTTGAACGAAGTTCATATCCGGGTTGGTTTCGGGCGTGTACCATTGCAACGACTGTACTACCTTTTTCAAGCACAAATCGAGCATTCTGTTGTATTTTGCCTCGTCGCCTCTTGCCGTAAAGCAGAGCTGGTTGCCCTGCGTAGAGAAAAATTCAGGGTCGGATTCGCCGTATTCGCTGGGGGGAAGGAAATGGAAACTGTTGTGGTCAGCCGCCCTATCCGACTTCTTATCCCAACCTTCATGGATAAGCAAAATACGTTGCCAGTACGCGTCGTACGAACGCATACGATAGCTGAACATAACGTCGTCGTAATCACTGCTGATAGGAGACATCGCACCCATACCGTGGTCACGGAAAGGAATATCAGGGATATCCGTGACGTCATATTTCATAAGTTTTACGTCGCGTACGCCCGTATCCAACTCGTAACAGTTTTTATAATACGTTTCAAAGTTAAAGTTAAGTTTTAAGAAATCGTAAACCGCGTACAAAACGCCTTCGTCCTTACCGCCGACAAGATAAATCGTCTTATCTCTCGTCACAATACGAACACCGTCTTCAATCAAGGGCGCTTTGTCGATGCCAAGATTTGCCGTTTCGTACAATTTGGTATCGCCCAGCGAAATATACTTACCCGTCGGCGTATGCGTCATCAATTCGCTGTCGGTAATAACGGGCAAATCAACGCCCGTTGCTTCCTTAAACAACGTAACGAGTTCGGTTTTTGCATACGACAACAAAGCAGTCGTTTGGGTGGGCACAACGACGGTGTAATCGCTTTTCCCGTCTTTCACCAACCAATCGTTGGTTTCCGTATACGAGAAATCGTGGTTGGGGTTAAATTCTTTTTCCGGTTCTGCAGTCGAACTGTTGTCTACGGAAGAAACGCTGGAATCCGAAGAGCCGTCATCCTTACACGACGCCAAAGAGAACGTCGTGATGCCGGCAAGAAACATACATATACATTTTTTAATCCAGTTTTTCATTGTCGTTCTCCTTTAGTTTACGTGCAACGCAAACGATTTCACCGTCGAGTTACCCGTTTCGTCTTCGCAGTATACGTAAATGGTGTATTCGCCCTTTTTCTCTACAACGAATTCGCCTTTCTCAAGTTTTACAACCAAGCCGTTTGCATCTACGATTGCGTACCAGAATTTCAGTTTATCAAAGCTGGTAATGTTGTCGGTAGCGGTCAATTCCATCTTAACCGTTTGGTTGACTGCAACGGTAAGTTCGGTTGTAGACAACGTCAAAACAGGCGCTTCGCGGTCGATGACCTTAACGATTTCCGTGTGCGATATCGGGTTTCTGCCATCCGTATAATTGTAGATGATAAGATAGTCGCCGTATGCCGTAATCTCTATTTCGTAGGGGCGTGTAAAATCGGTGATTTGATTCATAAGCACGCCGTCTATCGACGAAATCGGCTTGCCATTGAAATAAACGGACACCGTTACGTTTTTAGCGACGATAGGCGAAAGCACGTCTGTGACGACGGGCGCGCCGACCATGAACGTATCGCCGATGTAAGCAATACGCGAAGACGCTTGTACGGCAATCAACGGGTCAACCGTGTCCGAAAGCAGGTTTCTGATGACTTGGTTGCATACCTGGTATACGTCAATCATCGTGCCGACCTGCGCGTTGGGCAAGGTGATACTCAACAAGCATTTACCCGTCGTAAAGCCTGCATCGTAGGAAATTGCGTTCCCCGTGTTAAGCAAAAACTGCGAGCCGTTGTATTGCACCAACTGTATTTCCCCATTGTTGTACGCCTTCGATAAACGAATTGTCTTTTCGTTGACGGAAAAATAGAAGTTTTCCCCTTCCTGCGACAAGGAAACGTCCACTTTCTTCGTGTGATCGTAATAGTCGGTCAAAGTAATCGTTACGTTCTTAAAAGGCGTTTCCGCAACCGACGCAAACTTAAACGAGAAATTATTCAAGGAAAGCGGATTGATAAAATCAAGCGTCGACGTACCCGCAACCTTCGTCATATAACGAATAGAAGAAATCGTCGCTTGGCTTTCGAAATTGCCAACGAAATAGTTGGCGTAGGTAAGTCTTCCACCAAATCCTACGTCTACGACGGGGATTACGTCCGATTCAACGAAGACGTCGGGGTTTTCCGTGCTGGCAATTTTTACCTGCACGGTACTTGTAGCGTCGATTTTCAACTCCGCAAGGTTGCAAGACTTATATTCTCCACCGTCAAACGCCACGTAGCCTTGCGTAGACACAACGGCGGGCGCTTGGTCGGTATACTTATACGCATTGACCATTTCTATCGTGTACGTTGCGTTCTTGATAAAATAGTTCGGGACGGCAACGTTCGTTTCAAAACTGATGGTGTTTTCGTTTGCAACCGTAAGCTCGTACGATTCTACGTAATCGTATACGTCGTCGTTATACAAATATCGTATCGTGTACGTGCCTGCACGCGTAAATTGCACCAAATCCGTAGGTTTATACGCCGTCACTTTGCCTTCCACGTCAACGATTTCCAAAGACACGGAAACGTCGCCGTTTAAGCCTTCCGCCGTATACGAATTCAGCGTTTTCCAGTCGCCTGCAACCACGTTCGTCAACTTATCATAGGTAAATTCTATGCCCTTTTCCGCCTCTTTTTCCGCGTGCATTACGAAGGTGCCGTAACCAACGTTGCCGTAACGGTCTCTCGCAGTATAGACAACCGTGTATTCACCAAACGATTTGGGTAGGAAATAGCCGTTTTCAACGGACACCATACGTTGTGCGGGCGTGCCGTACGCATAGTAGACGGTGTAGTCGACTTCCCCAGCGATGCCGGAAACATCTTTCGCGGTTGCGCCAGGTACTTTTACGGATGCGCCTTGTACGATTTTCACGCTAGCACGATTGCCGTCTACCGTAACGGTAGGCGCGTCGACGTCTGTGTATTCCTTCGGTTTCAAAGCCTCGCCCGAAACACCCATAATCGATGCGATTTGCAAGGGCGCAAGTTCACGCGAGGTAAAGCCGGACGCCGAAATGGACAAGAACACGTCGCCCGTCGTAAAGCCTTCCCAAGTATAGGGATAAATGCCTTCGTTGTTGAATTCGGTAAGTAGCGTCGTCTTAGGCTCGGTGTCCGTAGACGCGTACAAACGGGGTTTTTCAAGATTGCTTGTGTCCAGCGAAAGCTTAAGATTGTTGGCGTACGGGTCGCGAGAGCCTTTCAAAACCGCAGCCGAACGGTTTGCAGGCATCATCGCCCCAGACCTGTTACGGAAGACGCAGTATTGTATATCGTCGATATACACGTAAGCGTCGGGTAAACCGATGTTGTAAACGGAGCACGTGGTTTGTCCGGAAATACCTGCGCGGAAATACAACTCGTTTTCGTACAAGCGCAGGTAGAGAATTTCCATATAATTGCTTTCGTCATAGCAATCGGTCAAACGAATCGACACCGTACCGACACTTAAATCGTCCGTCATACAGTTGAACGCAAGAATATCGGAAGTGCTTTCTTTATATACGTTGATAGATTGATTGTATCTAAACGTATCCCCTTCCGCAAGGTCGATGAGCAACCCTTCCGTATATCCCCATTTCCCTGCGAACTGTTCGTTTAATTCGCCGTAAGACACGTTGGAATTTGCCGTTTCCACGGTGTAAACGCCTTCGCGGACGGTGAACTGCTTAGACGCAACCAAACGTTTCCCGTTGACCGTCTTTTCATAGACGATTTGGTATGTACCACACTCGTTAAGTTCAAAGGTAGATTTCTTATACGCTTTGCCGCTAGGGAATACGACGTAACCGTCCGTGGCTTCGTATTCCGTTTCGCCGTCCGTTACCGTAACGGACGCAGGCATCGTGAACGTCGCGCCTTTTACGTACGCGCTCATAACGACGGAATCCATCATTTCCGCCGAAACCGTTTGCACGTCGCCCGGCATTGCAACGGCAGTCGTAACACCAGCGCCAACCAAGCACAAGCCCGTCAACGCTATCGTTAAAATTTTCTTGTTAATTTTTTTCATAATTTTTCCTTTTATTCCTTGATACCACCAAGTGAAACGTCGCCCATCAACTTATCCTTGAAAATGATGAAGAAGACGGTGATGGGAACTGCCAACATCATATACCCGGAAATTCTCACGGGTGTTTCATTGAACGTAAGCGTACCTTCGCCTACCATACCAGGGACGGTATTTTTGTTGGCAAGACCAAAAACGCCAAACGCCAACGTAGGATGCGTAGGCAAGTACAAAAGCGGAGTTTGATAATCGTTCCAAAGCGAAACGAATTGAATCAAGAACACGGTTAAAATCATCTTGATTGCCAAAGGCGCGTAGATGCGAATCATAATCGTAAGCTGGGACGCACCGTCGAGTTCCGCCGCTTCGCGATAGGTGTTGGAAACGCCCTTAAAATACGCGAAGTAAACGAAGAAATACATACCCGAGCCCGTCATCTTTTGGATGTAATTGCCCCAAATCGTGTCGTAAATACCGATGTTTCTAAGGAAGGTAAGTTCCGCAGGTTGACTGCCGACGATAGGCATACACATCATAAAGATATAGATAAAGTACAGGATTGTACTCAGCTTAAATTCGTCGTATTTCGCGCAAAGATATGCGGTAAAGGCAGGCATCAACGCGTAAATTAACGCACCGCCTATCGTATAGAGCAACGTGTTGCCGAACATACCCAAAAGCGTAACTTTGTTTGCAACGTGTTGCTTTTCCACGCCACCTTGCAAGAACACTTCGACACGCGTATATTTCAAGCCACGGAAAACGTTGAGATAGTTGTCAAACAGACCGAACCCTTCGCCGAAGGTGTTGGGCTCTTTATTAGGCCCGTACGGGAAACCTATAACGTTTCTATAATCCAAGTCGGAAAATTCGTAAGGACTCTTAAACGACGTCATCAAACCCCAAATAAGCGAGAAAAACAAACTGAGCGTATAGATGATGAGAAAGACGCAAAGCACAATCATTACGGTACGCGTAACGGCGCTTTTGCCTAATTTATTGTTCTTTTTCATTTTAGCCATTGTACGCACCCCCTTTAATCCGCACTAGGGCCGTACTTATTGAGTAAGTAACGGGTAACCATCGTTATCGGAAGAATAATTGCCGTACAAATCAAACCGTACGCCGACAATTCGGGATAGGTCAAGTGCAACTCATCCAAGTAATAGAGCTGAGAGCCTTTTGCCTGTACGTACAGGAAATAGCCCACCGTATCCAAACGCCCTACGCCTTCCGCGTACAGCGTGTACAAGTTTGCTTGGTTGGTGAAGATATGCGAAAGATTGACAATAAACAGCGTGATGATGGTGGGATAACACATAGGAATTACGATATAGAAAAATTCCTGTAAGCTGTTTGCACCGTCAAGCTGTGCCGATTCAATAAGCGAGTCGCTTATCCCCCCCATTGTACTGGTATACGTCAAGACGTTGACGCCAAAGCCCATCAAAATGTTGAAAGCAATGACGGTGAGATAACGCGTAACCATTTCCGCCTGCAACAGATTGCCGTTGCCCGCGGGAACACCACCGGCGCTGAGTACGATGTACCCGTATACGTCCGAAACGATATGCTTAAACAAAAGCCCAAGCACGAGCGCCGAAAGAATTTGAGGCAAGAACAAAATAACTTTGAACAGTCCGCTTAAGAAATACTGCTTATACAAGTAGTAAGAAAACAGCAATGCAAGGGGCGTGCTGATTCCCACCGTTACGGCGAAATGCAACAGCGAGTTCCAAAGTCGCGTCGTATTGCCTGCAAAATTATTCCAAGCAACTACAAAATTGTCAAAACCTGCAAGCTCAGAATAGACACCGCCAGGTTTTCCTGGCGTACCTAAAATAGTGTCAGGGGGCGTCGGGTCCATATACGTGTACCTTTGAAACGCCATAACGATAGAGTTGAAGTTTATGTATACGTAGAAAATCAAGAAATGCAAAACGGGAATAGAAATACAAATCGAATAGAAAATCAAACGATTTCTTTTCTTTCTCGCGCGCCCTTTCTTGGCCGTCGGCAATTGAGGCACGTTTTCCGCGGGCATTGCCGAACAACTGGAATAGGTTGTATCCATACTAATACTCCTTTTAATCCACGGAAAGCTCCCTTATGATAAGAGAGCTTCCCTAAATGTTTAGTGTAAAAATTTATTTGGTAAGCTTACTCCAGCCTGCTTCCGCCTTCTTGGTTGCCTCAAAAAGATTGCGAGCGGACGCTCTGTTGTAGAAATCAACACCGCCCTGCGTGCCGTATTCACTCATTGCGTAGTAGTAACCTTTCGAAATTTCCGTGCCGTTGATAACGGGACGATTGATAGCCCCCGACCAAATCATACGGAAATAACCAAGATTCTTCTTGTAAATCGGGCTTGCCGAAGATTCGTATACAACGTCCGACGCCTGACGGATTACGTTCATACGGTTGTAGAAGGAGTACGCCTTCGTATTGTCAAAGGTGTATTTAATGGGACGCATAGAGCCCGTCGTTTCGGTGTACGCAGCCAGTTCTGCATCCGTATACAAGAACGCGACGAATTCTTTAATTGCACGCGCAAGACCAGGGTTGAGTTCAACACGCTTATTTACAAACAAGTGCGAAGAACCAAGGTCAAGCAGAACGTTCTTGTGTCCGTTGCCTTCGGTAACCGTTCCTTCAAGCTGAGAAGGAAGGGGCATATAGCTGAGCTTTCTTTCCGGCGCGCCAGGGTTTCTGTCTTGATAATATTTAAGGTTTTCCGTGTCGTTTGCCGTTTCGTTGTACCAATACGACGCATCCAACAACATACCGCCGTTTTTGTTGGTAATGAAGTGGCTTTGCGCGTTGAAGTTGGAAACGCCCGCCTTAATGGAATCCGCGTTTGTGTAGCCGTTGTCGTAAATAACCTGCAACACGGCAAGCGAGTAATATCTCGCCGCCATTTCGTACGCTTTGTATGCGTTGTCCGCCGTAATCGCAATTTTTTCCGTCGTGGGACGTTTAATACCAGAGCCTGCGTAGAACAAGTCTTCGTTGGTGTAACCCGTAACGACTTCTACGATTTGCGCGCCCTTGGAATCGTGCGAGTAAACGGTGCTCATCTGGTCGTAACCAGCAAGGTTAGCCCAAAACGAGTGCGTCAAATAGAACGCGTAGTCTAAGCAGTCGCCTGCCCAGGTAAACGGGTCACGCCCCGCTTCCTTCATTGCCTCGCAAAGCATGAAGAATTCCTGTACGGACGAAGGCAAACCGTCGTCGTAGTCACCCTTCACGCCGTTAGGACCGCAGGATTTCGTTGCCAACGGGTCGGCAATGAAATTTGCCGTACCGTATTTGCTAACCTTTGTTTCGATAATCGTTTCCGCAGGGTCTGCAAAGTACAAGTTCTTTTGGTCGAAGAAATCAACGTCGTAGGTAATGCCAGGATACCACTCGTAGTGCGGAAGCGCGTAATATTTGCCGTCAGGCCCTTTCAAACGCTCCTTTGCGCCCTCTTCGATTTGCGACGTCATACCTTCCACGATGTCGTCAAGGCACATAATTTCGCCTTTCGACGCCATCATGTAAATGTCCGCCGTATTTTCTGCCGTGAATACGTGATAACCCGTCGTGCTCATCGTGTCGTAAGGAATACCCTTCGAGCTGGTGATATCAATGTCTACACCCGTCTTGCCCGTTTCGTACGATTCGCTTGCCTTCGCCTTTTCAAAACGTTCAGCGGCTGCGTACAACCAATCGCTACCCATACCGCCACCGTAGTCCATAAATAAGACTTGCGTAACTTTCGAGTTGCCACCGCCTACACCACCTGGACCACCCGCGCTTTCACCACCATCACCCCCACAAGCAGTTGCCGAGCCAAGCGTGATTACACCTAATAAAAGAGCGAGAGCTTTTGCTGACTTTTTCATCCTTTAATCCTCCGTTGTCATGCCGAAACGAACGTTTCGAGCGCTTATATATGTTTTTTATTTTTTTTCTTTTTTTGGACGCGGTCTTCAAAATGCGATTCTCCGCCGAAGCCACCACACTCAATCGCTTCCTTCCTAAATAGAAGCGGTGTTTTTTTGTACGTTTTATAAAACGTTTTGTAGAAAAAGCTTTTGTTGTTAAAACCTACCATCGAGGCAATCGTTGCAATGGAAAACTCCGTCGTGATTAACAATTCGCGCGCTCTTTCCATACGCTTTGTCATAACGTATTCGCTAAGTGGTACGGAATAACGTTCTTTGAAAATTCTGCTAAAGTACGACGGATTGTAGAAACACTTATTCGCAAGCGTCGTCAAAGACAAGTCTTGGTCAAGATTTTCTTCAATGTACTTTGCAATTTCCGGCCACACTTCTTCGTCGTCGATTTCGCCCAACACTTTGCGGACGATTTTCATAAGCAACAGGCTGATATAACTGCTCAGCGCCGTTTCACGGAAAGCCAAATTGCCTTCTTGTTCTTTGAGTAACGAACCTAAAATCGACTCTATTTCCGTGCGCGCAGAACCGTAAAAACTGATTTTACCGTATCCTTCTTTAGGGAAAATACCGTTAAACACGTTGGCAGTCAAAACCCCTAACGACGTGTTGGTTTCTCTGTTGCCTTCTATTACCTTTTCAGGGTAAATGGATACGTTGAAATAGATAAATTCGTCAATCGGTGTAAACGAGTGTTCCACCCCGTAGTTTAAGAAGAGTAAGTCACCCCTAGATACGGTGTATTCCACGCCGTTGATGTGTTGCACCGCGCTACCGTCGCGCACGTAGACGATTTCGATGAAATCGTGTGTGTGTATGACGACCTCGTGGCTTACAGAACAACGAAAGACGTGAAATTCGGGGTCTCTCTCTTTCCAGTTTTTAGGCGTATACGTTTTCATGCTTTAGCCCCTTTTCGGTTGGATGGCGCGCAAACACCATCAAGCTCCGAGTCGATACGTTAACCGATAGTTACCGTCAGTCCCTCAATGCCTTCGCAAGAAATAGCGTCAAGGGTCTTATAATGCCCAATTTCCACAAGCGCCACCGTGCTCAACGTACTGCTTGCGAACGTGTTGTTCGTAAAGCCGTCCCACGAACATCCACCAAACAAGCTTGCTACTTGCTTCGCGCCCGTGTTGAAGTTTACGTTTTTGAACGTACAGTTCTTCGCTTTCAACGTGGAAAGCCAACCAAGGTTGTGCGCCGGCGTCGTGGTATCGTTGCCACCGCACAGTGCAAAGGTTACGTTTTCAAACGTTGCACCTATAAGCGACGTTGCAATCAACGCGCTATAGTTTGCGCCACCGTACCAGTAATCTTTGAACGTTACGTTTTTCACTACGCCGTCTTGACCGATTTGTCCGAACAACCCACGCGTACTGGATTTGCCGTAAATCGTGTAATTGCCCCCGTCAAACGTACCGCGGAAACCTTCCGTCGCCCCTTCAAAGCTACCGGGCAAGGAACTGCTGTTTTTCATTTCCACAAGTTCGTTGTCGTTGCCGTTGGTGTAATAACCGATATCGTTTGCGAGTTTGTAGTAACCGTAAACCGCAGGTTTATCCGCAGAATACGTGAAGATAGATTTCAAGTCTGCCTGCGTTTTAATGACCTTGGTTACCATAAGTACGGGCACGGTAACAATCACCACGCTGTCGTCGCGTTCCGCGATGACCGTCAAAGTGGTTGCGCCGTGCGTCGCCGTGTCGTCTTTTACTTGTTGAGGAATTACAAGGTTCGTCACGTCGTTGCCCAAGCTGTATGCGCCAAAGTTGATACCGCTAACCGTATAACCTTCCACATAAGCGGAAACGTCGATAGAAGGCGTCAAAGAAGAAAGGTCTACGTCTTGCGTTTCCGTCGCCGTCACTTCGGTGATTTCGAAGCCACCTTCCACCACCGTTACGGGAACGGTGTAGGTGGTAAACAAACCTTCTCCGTAAAGCGTAACAACCGTGAAAGTGCGTTCGCCAAGGTCGGCAAACGAGAACAATTCGTTTACGTCAATCGTCAAGCTGTCGCCGAGGTTTACGCCGTCGTAAGTAACGCTGATAACCGTTTCGCTTTCGGGGATACCGTCGTCATCGCTACCTTCCGGGTCGGTAAGCCAAATATCAAACGTTCTCTCAGAGAGCGGGATTTCGTTCCAACGAATATCCGTTGCAAGCCAGACTTGCGTCGTGAAACCAGGCGCGTCTTTATACTGAACGTCGCCGTTGTGGCCAAGCTCTACAATCCCCGAGCAGTTGAGAAGTTTTACGTTGTCGAAGGAATTGGTGTCGTCCATACCGCTACCAAACAGCGAGCCGACGGCAAGCTTCTTTCCTTCCGTGTAAATAAAGTCAATCGTTGCGTTCTTAATCGTGTTACCCGTAAAGACGTTCGACGTCAAATAACCGAAGTTTTCGCCTACTCCCGTACCGTACGCACTACTTGCCACGGCAACAGAGAAGTTGACGTTTTCAAGCGTGGTGTCGACCATCGTATATGCGAAAGAGCAAGCCCAGCCGATACTACCGTAATACCAGTTGTCCACGAAGTTTACGTTTTTAATCGTAGCACCGTTTAAGGAGTTGAACGTACCATACGACGTGCCGGAAATATAGACCGTATACTCACAGCCGTCAAGCGTACCTTCAAACCAGCCGTTGGTGCGCGCGGAAACCGTGCCTTCAAAATCGCCTTTGTTAGGATTTGCAGAGTCTAAATAGTAGCCCTTACCAAGCGCCTTTACGTGGTTAGAAGCAAATTCAATGTTATTTGCAAGTTTATAGTAACCCGAACGTATAACGGGCTTGGGTTCAAGCGTGCGTTCTTCCCCTTCTACCGCGCCTTCGATTTCTTCATATCTGACGGGATAGATTGCGTCGTAGAATTCCTTCGTCGTGGAAATCGTACCCGTTACTAAAAGCACGGGGACGGAAATGACGTGTTCGTAATCGTTTTCATCAACGACCGTAACCAAAAGGTTGGTTTCGCCGTGCAAGTCCGTTCTGTCTGCAAGGTCAACCGTCGTCTCGTCTTCGTCCGCAAACACGAGCGCGGAAATATCGTTGCCCAGGCTTACGTCCCCTACCATGATTTCTTTCACGCTTGCGTATGCGTCACAACCCGTCATCGTTATCGATGCGTTTGTTGTTGCAACCATCATTTCCTTTCTATCGTCGGAAATGGATTTTTTGAAGGCAATATCTTCATCGATTGCACCACAAATACATTTGCCGTAATCGTATTCTTCGTCCGTCGTATCCCAACCGTCGATGACGTGCGCAACCGTTTCCACCGTTGCCCCGCAACACGCGTTCTTCTTCGCGTGCGTGCCGTCTTCGTTATCTACGTACGCAAACTCTGTACTTTCGTGGTTGGTCGCGTCAAATTCGCCGTAGGGCGTGCTACAAGTTTCGCAAACCGCCTTCGTCTTACACGTCGCCGTGCCACCCGTATGGCTCTCGCATACGGAAGAATCTTCTACACTACTGCTGGACGCAGGGTCTTCGCTGGACGCAGGCGCTTGACTGGACGCAGGGTCTTCGCTAGACGCAGACGTTTCATTTGAAGTGGATAATTCACTTGAAACGGGTGCTTGACTGGACGTAGGCGCTTGCGTGCTGGAATCAGACAATTCGTCGCCACAAGCCGTAAACATGCCAAACGACGTCGCCAATACCATTGCGCCCAAAAACAATTTGTTCAAGACTTTCATATATCAATCTCCCGATTATTTTGCTACGCTTGTTCCGTTCCCAGCAAAACATACCTTTATGGTGTCATTGTATCACAAATCGATTTCGAGTGCAATTATTAATTTTTACCGCATTAGTATACAATTTTTACTTTAGCATTAAAAATATGCCCCATATTCTACCGAAAAGTATACCTTCCCCAAAAAATATTACAATGTATCAGCAAAAAATTGCATTTTCTAAAAAAAGATTGTTTATACATAGTATAAAACTAATTCCCCCGACACGTAGTATAACATAGAGAAACGGCTTTTGTCGAGTGGTTTTGCACACAAAATTAGATTTAGTAAAGGAAAAAATTAGCAAACGACAAAAAGGAAACCCCAAAAAAACGTGCAAAGAACTTTGAAAATGTGTGTCAAAAAAGTTTGACAATTAAAAAAGCATTTGCTATAATGTATGCGTTTGTTAAAATCGAGGCGTAGCGCAGTTGGTAGCGCGTTGCGTTCGGGACGCAAAGGTCGTGGGTTCGAATCCCGTCGCCTCGACCAAAAAACGCAGGAAATTGCTTGTATTTCCTGCGTTTTTTATTTGTTTTTCAATTTCCCTTTTCTTTGTTTACTGCATATCAAATTTTGCGTGGTGAGCGAAAGGATTTGACTAATTTTTGAAGGTGTGCTATACTACCGCCAAACGAATAAACTCGTACATGGGTATATCGTAATGCGTTGATTAAGCGCTATAGATAAAAAACGACGGCAAGTAGCCGTCGTTTTATTCGTCTATCGTAATCGTTTCCGTTGTATACGTTCCGTCTTTCGCAATCGTGACGAGAATATGCCCGTCCGTATCCGTCCTGTACGTCGTCGCGCCGACGTCTTTAAGCCTTGTTAAAACTTCGGCGGTAGGATGCCCGTAGACGTTGTCTTTCCCACACGAAATCACAGCGGTTTTGACACCTAAATATTCTACAAACTCACGTGACGTCGAGTACGCACTGCCGTGGTGTCCCACGCTTAAAATTTCCGTTTGCGAAAGCTGTACGCCGTAATCAGAAAACAAATCAAGTTCTCCATCGTCGCGCATCAACAACGCTTCCGTTTCCATACCTGCATCACCCGTAAACAACGCGCTTGCGCCCATATAATCGAGCCATAACACGGACGAGTCAACGTCCGTATCCAACTCACGCGGATGCAGAAAAGCAAACGTATACGGCGTTTCGTCGCCCGACACCACTACTCTTCGCGACGCTTTTTGGCGAAGGCAAGTCGTTTTAGCAAGCGCGGTGTAAAAACCTGCGTACACCCTGTCCGTCGAGTCGTATGTGCCAGGCAGGTACGCGTTGAGCACCGTTTTTTGTTCGACCACGGTTTGCAAAGCGCCACAATGGTCGGCATCCGTATGCGTAACGACCAAATAATCAATCGTATCAATCGACAACGCGTTAAGATAGCGTAAAATCGTCTTTTGGCTTTCGTCTTCGCTTGGTCCGCCGTCGATAAGCATAACTTTGCCGTCAGGCAATTCCACAATCGACGATTCGCCTTGTCCTACGCTTAAGAAATGCAGGCGCATTTCCCCTTCTTGGCGCGCAGGAATATCCGGTTTCTTTATCCTATACTTCCACTCGGAAACGGGCACGAAAAAGCTGAAAACGCAAACCCCTAAAAAGAGAAAAACAAGGACGCAAAGCAAAATGATTTTGATAAGCCTTTTTCTTCTTTCCGACTCAATCTTTTTTGCCCTGTATCCCATACGTTTTTCCTTTGTGTTTTATTCCATTTTTTTAGGGGGAGTATTCTCGATTTGTTCTAACACGGGCGCAAGCGCCGATGCGTCGAAATCTTCAATTCTGCCGTTGTCCGCAAGCGTAGCAATCGTCGGGTCAATCGGCAATTTCGCAACGGAAGGAATCCCGTATTCCATCGCCGTTTGTTCCGCCCTGCTAGCCCCGAAAATTTCCATTTTCTTCCCACAGTCGGGGCAGGTCAAATAGCTCATATTTTCAACGAGCCCAAGGACGGGGATATTCATAATCCGCGCCATGTTCACCGCCTTTTCGACAACCATTTTCACAAGGTCTTGCGGGGTGGTTACGATGACGATGCCTGCAATGGGGATACTTTGAAACACCGTCAAAGGCACGTCGCCTGTTCCAGGGGGCATATCGATAAACAACAAATCGACGTCCTTCCAAACGACGTCCGTCCAAAATTGCATCACCGTACCCGAAATGACCATACCACGCCAAATAACGGGCGCAGTTTCGTCGTCGAGTAACAAGTTCATAGACACCATTTGCATCCCCGACGGCGAAAGCACGGGCAATATGCCGTTTTCGTCGCCCGAAATACGCTCGGTCACGCCGAACATGCGCGGAATCGAAGGCCCCGTAATGTCTGCGTCCATAATCCCGACGGATTTGCCCTGTTTTTGGGCAAGCGACGCAAGCAAGGACGTCGTCAAGGATTTACCGACGCCACCCTTTCCGCTGACGACGCCGATTACCTTTTTCACGGACGCGTCCTTATGATGCGCTTTTAACATACTTTCTTTTTTGCGCGAGCCACAGCTTTTTCCACAGCTGGAGCAGTTATGCGAACAATTTTCACTCATAGTAGCTCTCCTTTTTTCTTCGTCTATTATAACCAAACGACAAAAAATTGTCAACCGTTCGACGGCTTTCGACAAAATCTTTCCCCTTTTCCTTGCAAACGAAACTGAAAAAACGCCCCGAAAACGGTTGCAATCGCCTGCAAAATGTTGTATAATGATTAGGCTGCGCGTAGGCGGGGAGTTAGCGGCACCCTGTATCTGCAATCCGCTATAGCAGAGCTGAACGCCTTTTGAGAAGTAGTTTATGGAAGGTCTGCGCGCCGTAAGGAACGTTGATAGCAAGGTCTTATGCAACGCAATGCCGTGAACCGTGTCAGGACGGGAACGTAGCATCACTAAGCGGATGTTTGCGTGTGCCATAAGGTAGCTTTGCAGGAGTCACCTGCGACGTTTACGCTTCGGTGGGCTACGGCGAGAAAGGCTCGCGCAGTTTACGCCAAAAAAAGCGAAGGATTATCGAAAAACAACGATTTTTCGGTAATCCTTCTTTTATATCAACGACTGAACTTTAATTCCGCCGATACACACAGTATCTGCGGTTTTTTTGCTTTTATTCATCCTTTTTTCCGCGAATATCCAGCCCATTTAGACGCTCGTCTTGCATAACGAGTCCGCGTTGTAAAGACGCGTATCCGTATTTTTCGCGAATTTTTGCCACGGCGTCTTCCGCGCGCTCCTTCTTTTCATAACCGCCACCGTCGAAAAGGCTTTCAAAAGACAACTGCTCGACGTTATAATCAAACCCCGAAAGCGTAATGCCAAGCATCCTGACTTTCGTGCCCGTGGGGATATGCCGACAAAACAATTCGTAAGCGGTTTTCGCCACGTCACCGCAAAGCACCGTCGGTTTGACCTTCGTTTGAAAGGTCGTGTCCTGCAACCTATCGTTTCTGACGACGACGTGTACGGTCGTTGCCCTACCGACGTTGGCGTAGCGTTGCCTTGCAGACACGCTTTCGCTGATGGCGTACAGCCAGCGTTTAATTTCCTGCCTGTCCGTCACGTCCTTGGGTAGCGTAATCGAATTGCCGATAGATTTGACGTCTTCTTTTCTCTTGTCCGCGTGCACCGGCTCGGTATCTTCGCCACGCGCAAACATCCGTAACTGACGTCCGCGCTTGCCTAAAATTTTGCATATAGCGTTTTCATCCGACAACGCTAAATCCCCTATCGTCCTAACACCAAATTTACGTAGCGTTTCCGCCGTCGATTTTCCGACGAATAACAGGTCGGAAACGGGCAGTTTCCAAACGACGTCTTGATAGTTTTCGCGCGTGATTTCCGTGACGGCGTCGGGCTTTTTCAGTTCTGATGCAAGCTTTGCAAAAACCTTGTTAAAACTTACGCCGATGGACACGGTTAAGTCTAACTCTTGTTTAATCGTGGTACGAATTTTTTCGGCAATTTCAAAACCCGTACCAAAAAGGAGCGTACTTTCCGTGACGTCCAACGCGCACTCGTCAATGCTACACTCTTCCACCAAATCGGTGTAGCGCTCATAAATCTCGACGACTTTTTGCGAGTACTTTTTATATTCGTGGAAATGGTCGCCGACCATCTGCACGTCGGGACATTTTTTCAGCGCGGAATACACCGTTTCCGCCGTCTTAATGCCAAACTTTTTCGCTTCTTCGTTTTTCGCCAAAACGATGCCGTGACGTTTTTCAGGGTCACCGCAAACAATCAACGGCTTGCCTTTGAGCGCAGGGTTTAAGGCAATTTCCACAGACGCGAAGAAATTGTTTAAGTCGGAATATAAAATGATTCTATCGCGTTGTTTCACTGCGTACCTGCCCCTATCTTAACCCAAATATTCGCTGACGCTATGCGCGCAAACGTTGCCTTCGCCAACCGCCTTTGCGTACTGGTACGGTCTGCCCGTACAATCCCCGCAGGCATAACAGCCCTTCAAATTCGTGGACATATCACGTGAAACCTTCACGTGCCCCTTTTCCGTTTCTAACCCACCGACAAGCGCCTTAGGCGGAGTGGCTTCCTTCAACATAAACACGCCGTCCACGGGAAGTTCCGTTGCCCCGGTGTCGTCGTACGGCGCGGAAAACACCAAGCGTTCGACACGCATACCGCCGTCGATGCGTTTGGGCATTTTTTTGATTTGCACCACGTTGTCTTCTTGAATTTCAATATCCCTATAAAGGGCGATTACATATACTTTTTTTGCAAAGTTAGACAGGTATTTGATTTCGTGTTCAAGCGACTTAGACGTACAAACGACGGCAATCGTTTTGCCTTTATACAAAAAACCGTCGCACGTCGCGCAATAGCTTACGCCACGACCAAAAAACGCGTCTTCGCCGTCAATGGCGCGCACCGTTTCCACGCCCGTCGCCAACACCACCGTCTTACCTTCGTAGGCGTTGCCCTTGTCCGTTTGCACCAAGTATTTGTCCTTCAACGCGTACACGCCCGTCGCTTTTTCATCCAAAACGTTGATATTTTCCTTGGAAAGCTGGTCAAGTAAAGCGCGTTGAAACGCCTGCCCCGTTTCGTCTAAAAAGCCAGGATAGTTGCGAATTGATTCCGCTTTTTTAATTTTTTCGCTAAGGTTAGGATTGCCCAAAAGCAGGAAGTTTTTCCCATTTGCCTTCAGCGTAAGCGCCGTAGAAATGCCTGCGACACCGCTTCCTATGATAATACAATCCGTCATACGCGTATTCTCCTTTTTCATCGTATACAAGTGTACCACTTTCACGCGATTTTGTCAATATCTAAGCGAGAAAAGCACGTAAATTAGTATATTTTTTCGCCTGTTTCCTATGCGGACGGATTTTTATTTTGAAAAGGAACATACTGATAGACGAAAACCTTTCAAGGAGTGTTTATGCAAAATTTGGCAACCGCAAGAACGGTAAAGCCGTTTGGTTTACGCGACAAAATCGGGTATCTTTTCGGCGATTTCGGCAACGATTTTACTTTTATTTTATCTTCATCCTTCCTTTTGAAATTTTACACGGACGTTATGGGCGTCAGCGCCGCCGTCGTAGGCTTAGTGATGATGCTTGCGCGCTTTTTAGACGCGTTTACCGACGTCACGATGGGCAGGATTTGCGATAGGAGCAAAACGACCACCGCAGGGAAATTTCGTCCCTGGCTTCGGCGTATGTGCGCGCCCGTTGCCATTGCGTCTTTTTTGATGTACCAAAGCTCGCTTGCGGATTCGCCGATGGGCGTAAAAATTGCGTGGCTGTTTATCACCTATATTTTGTGGGGCTCAATTTTTTACACCGCCATCAATATCCCCTACGGCTCGATGGCGTCGGCCATTTCCGCCGACCCGACGGACAGGCAGTCTTTGTCCACCTATCGTACGATGGGCGCTACGTTTGCAGGTGCGATTATCGGCGCGCTTGTGCCTATACTCGTGTATAAAAACCAAACCGTAAACGGGCAAACGGTGGCGGTATTGCAAGGCAACGTGTTTACAACCGTTGCCGGCGTTTTGTCCGTTTTGTCCGTTTTGGCGTATCTTTTATGTTATTATCTAACGACGGAACGCGTCCGTCCACCCGTCGCGAACAAACCGAAAAACAGCGTGGGGACGTTGATTAAAAGCGCGCTGACAAACCGCGCGCTGTTGTCTATTATCGTGGCGTCGATTGTCATGTTGCTTTCACAGCTTACAATGCAACAAATGGCAAATTACGTCTTCCCGAACCATTACGGCAACGCAAAGGCAATGACCGTGTCTACCCTTGCATTGCTTGCGAGCATGTTGGTTGCGGCGGCAGTATCGAAACCGCTTGTCAAACGCTTTGGTAAGGCGGAAATCAGCGTCGTTTCCAACTTAATCGCCTCGGGAATCAGTCTTGCCCTGTTTATAATTCGTCCAAAAAACGTTTGGACGTACGTCGCCTTACAATCCGTAGGTTGGTTTGGGCTGGGCGTGTTTTCCGTCGTGTCCTGGGCGCTGATTACCGACGTCATCGATTACTCCGAACTGAAAAACGGCGTCCGCGAAGACGGGTCGATTTACGCCTTGTACTCGTTCGCAAGAAAGCTTGGGCAGGCAGGCTCTTCCGGGCTTGTAGGGCTTTTAATTGCGCTGGTTGGGTATTCGGACGCAACGGCGTTTGACCCTGCGGTAACCAACAGCCTTTTCAATATTTCCACGCTTGTCCCGGCGGTTGGGTTTTCCGCGCTAGCGCTCGTATTATGGTTTTGGTATCCGTTACACAAAAAACAGGTCGATAAAAACGTAAAACGACTGCAAGAGTTGCACGCGGCGGCACAGTTTGCCCAGTCGGAAGACGCAAACAAGCAATTAGACAAAAAATCGTAAATAAAAATAAAGAAACGCGACCCGTTTGGGTCGCGTTTTTTATGTTCATTGCATACCTGCCTTGCCCTTTTTATAAATTTCCATAATCAATTTATGCGTTTTCAAGGCTTCTTCGCCACTGACGTCCAACTCCGCTTTGCCAAGCAGGGCGTCGTAGAAATTTCTTATCATACGCACGTGTTGAAAACCCCAGTAATCCTTTCCGCCTTCACAAACGATAGGGTTTTCTTCCAAATGCGTTTCTTCCTTCGTACCGTCGTCGTAGTAGATATACGCGTCGTCGTAGGTGAACACCGCCTTGCCCTTTTCGCAACACAGGCGGATTTCAATCGGCTCGTCACAGGCGTAATTGTTCATACAATAGAACCCGTATTTTACACCGTTTTTGAAAACAACCAGACCTTCGGCACTGTCTTCTACGTCCACCGTTTTATGTCCGCGGTTTGCCATAGAACAGGACACCGTTTCCACTTCGCTATCTACCACCCAACGCACCAAGTCAATACTGTGGATGGCTTGGTCGATGACGACACCGCCGCCTTCTTTGTCCCAAGTACCCTTCCAGTCGCTGTCTTCATAGTACTCGTCCGGGCGCGCCCAGGTCAACGTCGAGCGAGCGGAAATCACCTTGCCGAGTTTACCGCTTTGCACGGCATTTTTGACAAGTTGGGATGCGTCGTTGTAACGGCATTGAAAGACAACGGCAAACAAAACGCCCTTCTCTTTCGCCATTTTTACGGCGTTTTCCGCGCTTTCGTAATCGACGTCCATCGGTTTTTCCGTCAAGACGTGTAAACCGCGTTCAAAGGCGTAACAAGCCGCCTTCGAGTGCAAATGATGAGGCAAGCAAACGTGCACGGCGTCTAAATTTTCTTTTTCGAGCATTTCTTCATAACTTGCGTACGCTCTACCACCGTATTTTAACGCAACTTCGTCCGCCCGTTCCTTTCGAATATCGGCGCAAGCGACAAGTTCGGCATCCGCCATCGAAGCAATCGACGCCAAGTGCATTACGGCGATACGACCGCAACCTATAAGCCCGATTTTTAACTTTTTCACAGTTCGACCCAAACCCCTTTTTGTGCTTTCGATTGCAAAATGCCGTCGCGAATTTTCATAAGTTCTAACGTTTCGTCGGTGTCGAACGATACTTCGCCCGTTTCGAAGAAACGAACAACGTCCGCCATTTGAAGCCCGAAAATGTTGGAGGCGATAGGCAAATATTTCGAGTGTCCGTTTTGCGTGGGGAACACGTAGAATCCGAAATAATCGCCACCCATACTGATGCAAAGCGTTGCCTTTCTGCCGTCCGCGTACACGATTTCCGCCCATTCCTGGTCGCCACGCTTTTCCCAGCATACGGATTTTGCGCCCTTGCCCATCGTCTTCATCACAATTTCGATGTAGTGTACTGCGTAATCGATTAAATCAACGCCGCTACCCCATACCAAAACGGAGTCCGCCGTGCCCGTGTATTCGCTAAGTTCGGTTGCATAGCGGAGCGACGATGCGGAGAAGAACTTCGTGCCGTATTCTTTCGCCGTTTCGAAAATTTTTACTGCCGAAGCGTAACTGTCGGTAAAGGTCTTATCCAAGAAGATAGGTTTACGCGCCTTAATCGCTTCGAGTGCGTAGTCAAGTTTACGTTCGGAATTGTCGGGGGCAAGGATGATGATATAGTCCACCTTTTCCGTCAATTCGGCAATCGTAGCGCAAGATTCTACGCCGTATTTCGCACAGAAATCCGCCGTGGAAAGTCCGCCTTCCTTGTCGATTTCCGCCCAAACGTGCGTAACCGTGTAGTCCGTGCCGTTTTGTTCGTTTAATTCTTTCAAACTGGTAATACCGCGGTGTGCGTGGTATTCGTCCAAATAATAATCGATATAACCAATCTTTTTCATTAGAAAGCAATCTCCTTTTTCTTATCCGCCGATTCGTACAACGCGTCCAAAAGGCGCATCGTTTCCAAAACGTCGTTGATGTTGTTTCTGTTGGTTGCGCCCGATTTAAGTGCATCGATAAACGCGCGGTCTTCTAAGTATCTCATATCGGGGTTTTCGATTTCGGGAACGACCGTTTCCAACGTGTTGCCGTCGAAGAATTCGAAGTTGTCCCAGTAGGTAAATCTTGCGCCCGCTTTGTCGCCCAAGAAGTCGATGTACATTTCGATTTTGTCAAGGTTCTGCGCCCAAGCGCCGTTGAAGGAAACGCTTGCTTTGTCCGTACGGATATGGCCGGTGATGAAATCGTCTACGTCGTTTACGCCGTTTTCGACGTTTTTCGTGTCTTCCGCCCACATGTTCTTATACTTGTACGCCTTCATATCCTTTGCAAGCGCCGTGTACGCGTCGCAACTAACCGTTTTTACGGTTGCGCCACCAAGCACGTACAACACGATGTCTAAGAAGTGCACGCCCCAGTCAATAAGTACGCCGCCGCCCGATTCCGCTTTCGTCGTGAACGCACCGCCAAGCCCGGGGATATTACGACAGCCCCTAAACGAAACGTAAACGTGATAAACGTCGCCGAATTTGCCTTCTTTTACCCATTGACGCAACGTTTCTACGGAATTATAGTAACGGTTGCAAACGCCGATGTCCAAAACTTTGCCCTGTTTTTTTGCTTCTTCCGCCATTTCAAGCGACAATTCGTAGTTCGTCGTAATAGGCTTTTCGCAGAAAACGTGCTTGCCAGCCTTCAACGCGTCCATCGAAATGGTGTAATGCGTGTAGTTGGGCGTCAAGACGTATATCGCCTCTACTTCTTCGTCCGCCAAAACCGTCTTATAATCCGCAACGGTTTGTTCGATAAAGGGGTATTTTTGCTTTAATGCGTTTGCCTTTTCGATTAAAATATCGCAGGCGTATTTTACCCTAACGTCGTCCATTTTAGCAAACGCAGGGAAGTGTGCGTTGTCGGCAATTCTGCCGCAACCGATTACTGCTATCGTTGTCATATCTTTGCTTCTCCTTTCGGTGAATTTCTTGCCTTCATTATAAGAAATCAAAGAAAAAATGTAAATAGCCTAATTTTATTGAAAATTTGTCATTTTTTCATATTTTATTAAAATTTTAGCATTTTCTATAAAATTTTTTATCATTGCTTGACAATTTACGACAGGCGTGGTATAGTTGGCGTATGGAAACGAAAACGCGATATCATCTTCTCAATCACCTGTTCGACGCGCCACCTAAATTCGGCGTAATCGAACTGCTGCAATTAGGGCGAAGATACTGCCTTCCCACGGAATTTATTAAGCCGCACGCGCATCTTTCTTTTTACGAGTTGACGATTATTTCGGGTGGCAATGGTGTCGTTGGCGCAAACGGTGAAGTTTGTCCCGTACAGGCAGGCGACATTTTTTTATCCTTCCCCTACGACCTGCACGAAATTAAGGCAAACGACGATTGCAATTTAGAATACGACTTCATTTCCTTCCGTTGCATAGACGAAACCCTGCAAGCGGAATTGAAAACGATTATGCAAACGCATTTCGGCGCATCCAACCGTATTGTGAGAAACGAGAAAATTGCCGAACTTGTACAAAGCGCGTTGACCGAGTTTTCGGCGAAAGACCAACCTTTCCGCGAACGAGTGCTTGAAAACGTGTTTGAGTTGTTGCTCATTTCTTTAATCCGTTCCTTTTCTAACGTGAAAAACAGGACGGCGAACGTTTCGGATGCGGAAGTGCTTTGTTTCCGCGTTATGAATTACGTGGATACGCACTTGTACTCGCTGGAAAACTTGGAAACGGTTGCCGAGAAATTTAATTACAGTTACGGCTATTTATCCGGGCTTTTTAAGCGGACGACAGGCAAAACGCTTTCGGAATATTACTTGAACAAAAAAATGGAAACGGCGAAGGCGTTGATTATAGAAAACAAGAAAAAAATCAGCGAAATTGCCGAATCGTTGCATTATTCCCCTTACTCGTTTAGCAAGGTGTTTAAGTCGCGATACGGCGTTTCGCCCAAAACCATGCAAACGACGAGTAAAAACGAATAATTTTTTTGAAAAAATTTATAATTACGCCCTTCATATTCTTGTAAAATTTGAAGGAATTTGCTATAATTAGTTCGTGATTGGGCGTTTTTGCCCCCGTAAAAAAGGAAAATCTAATAAAAAGAGGTTAAAATACAATGGAAAAACTGTACACCGGTAAAACGAAAGACGTTTACAAGCTTGAAAACGGCAACGTTATGTTGAAGTTCAAAGACGACTGCACGGGCAAAGACGGCGTGTTTGACCCCGGCGAAAACACCGTAGGTCTTACCATCGAAGGCATCGGCAAGGCAAACTTGAAATCTTCCGTATACTATTTCGAACTTTTGAAAAAAGCAGGAATTAAGACGCACTACGTTTCCGCGGACATCGAAAACGCAACGATGGAAGTTTTGCCTGCATCCGTATTCGGCCACGGTCTTGAAGTTATTTGCCGTTTGGTTGCAACGGGTAGCTTTATCCGCAGATACGGCGAATACATCGAAAACGGTACGCGTTTGGAAGGTGGCTACGTTGAATGTACCTTCAAAAACGACGCAAAAGGCGACCCCCTGGTTACGGCGGAAGGTCTTGCGGCGCTCGGCGTTATGAGCATGGAAATGTTCAATTCGATGAAAGAACAAACGTTGAAAATTACGAAAGTAGTTGCAGACGACTTGAAATCTATCGGGCTTGACCTTTGGGACATCAAGTTTGAATTTGGTTTCAACAACGGCGAAGTTATCCTTATCGACGAAATCGCATCCGGTAACATGCGCGTTTATAAGGGCGATCAGATCGTTGACCCCGTCGAACTTACCAAGCTTATCAACGAAAGATAATTGCAGAAAATCAGATCCCGTTTGGGGTCTGATTTTTTTGTATAAAAAAACGGACGTGGCATTTTGCCACGCCCGTTTTTTATTCATCGCATACCTGCCTGTGTCTTTTTGCTTTTATTCGCCCAAATTTAACTGTTTTACCTTCATCAAATAACGCTCGTATTCCAGCGCCGTTGCAGGGTGCACCACCGCAAGCGCGCCACGTTGGTTCGGGCTGTACGGAGCGCAAGCAACGACCTTATAGGTCGCACGGGTTTTGTTGCTGGAAGAATACGCTTCGTCCACAAAAACGTTGTTCTTGGTTTCGCCAAGATAGGTGTACGTCTTCTCATCTCCCGTCGCGCGATAGATTGCGTATCTATCCGCGCAAGCGTCCCAAGAAAGGCGCACGCCCTTTTCCGTCCACTCCGCCGTAAAATTCTTTGCAAGCACGGGAACGACGCGTTTAGTAAAACCGCAAATCGTATAACGCTCCCCTTTCTTCGTTTCAAAGGAAAGGATACCGCCCAGCACCGCCGTAGCAACGGGCTTTCCTGCGCCGTCGACGACCGACAGAGCGCCAGCGTTCGTTTCGCGAAGGGCAAACGTACCGCCGACGACGGAACAAATTTCGCAACGCGTAATTTTGCCCTCTTCGTAGGATGCGGAAACGGTGAAATTACCGCGCGCCTTTAACCCGTCAAAGGAAACGCTTTTCCACGCAGACGGCATTGCAGGGAATAAGGTTATCGCACCTTCGTGGCTTTGCAAAAGCATTTCGGTCATGCCTGCCGTCGCGCCGAAATTCCCGTCGATTTGGAAGGGCGGATGCACGTCCCAAAGGTTGGGGTACGTACGCGTTTTTAAGAGATCTCTAAGCAGAGTGTACGCGTGCTCGCCATCGCCGACGCGCGCCCAAGCACAGAACCTATGCGCAAGCGCCCAGCCCGTAGACTCGTCTCCGCGCATTTCAAGGGTCAGCTTTGCTGCATCAAGCCATGCAGGAGTCGCCTGCGAAATGGTCGAACCAGGCATGAGCGCAACGAGTTGAGAGATATGACGGTGATTCCACTCGCCTATTTCGCCGTAGAAATGTTCTTCATCGTATTCCTTGACCTGTCCGCTGTATCCTATGGAAACGGGGTTATAGCGTTCGATTTCCGCCCTTTCGCGCTCCGTCGTTTCGTCGCAAACGCCCAAAGCCGTAGCGCACGCAAGGTCGTCGCAGGCGTTTTCGTAGACCATTTGTTGGTCAAACGCACAACCGACGGTGTGATAATATTTTTGCTTTTTGCGCCCTTTTACCCACGTATCGCCCGACAGAATTTGTTCAGGCGACGCGGAAAAACTGCACAGCATTTTGCCGTCGTAATCGCGCAAGGTTTTTAACAAGAATTGCGATGCGCCGTGGATTGCAGGATAGGTAACGTCTTGTAACACCGCCGTGTCGCGCGTGAAATCATAATAATCCCAAAAGAGCTTCGCCGTAAGCCCGACCGTGCCTGGGCCAGAGTGCTGGTTTTCATGTCCGCCTTCCACTTCGTAGGCAAACCCTGCCGTACCGATGACCCATCCGCAGGAGCCTTCTTCCGCCGAATAATTTTCTATGTTGCGGAGCTTAATCCAGTCCTGCGCGTGGCGTTGCGCTTGTTTTTGGTACGCCTTCCAGTAGGCAACGTACGCGGAGAAGGTTTCCACCAAGTTCGTCGAAAAAGCGGGCCAATAGTTCATTTGGATATTGATGTTATGCCAAAAGCCCGAGCCCCAAGGCGACGAATCGTGCGCCGTCCAAACGCCTTGCAAGGATGCAGGCAAACTGCCTTCTCTCGACGATGAAACGAGCAAATGTCTGCCGTACGCGTAGTAGATTTCTTCCAAATAACGCGTTTCGTCCCCGTTTTGGTACGCCGTCAATAACTCGTCCGTCGTTCTTTCTTCCATTGCAGCGCCAAGGTCCACGCTGACGCGCGACATAAGGCCTGCGTAATCGTCGCGATGACGGGTATAGAGCGTATCCCAGCCCAAAGCCTTCGCTTTTTCGATATTGCTTACAAGTTCGTCGCGGGGGTCTTTCCCCATCGCCTTGTTATTGCCGTCCAAAAAGACTTCTTCTTTTAACTCGTACGACGTACCCATAGCAAAGATAAAGGTGGTGTCCGTCGCGCCGATAATTTCCATTTTTTCCTTTTCAACGCGTACCTTCCCGTCGCTCATCGCCAAAAGTCTACCTTCAAAAATCAGTTCACGGGAAGGCAACGTACCGCGCATAACGAGTGTTTCACCGTCCGCAAACACTTCGCCCGTGCGACCGCCGTCTTCTATTTTTCGCGCGTTTAAGTAAGGGATACGGAGCACTGCGGAAAAAGAACTTTTTGCACCCGATTTCACGCGGTACGCGAAAATTTTATCGGGATAACTGAAAAAGGCTTCTCTTTCGGTGTGGACGCCGTTTAACGCAAAGCTTGAATACGCTACGCCGTCTTCAAAACGCAAACCGCGTTCGTAATCCTTCACTTCGCCCTTTTCAAAGGTCAGGTCGATTTCGGCGAAGTTGGAAACACCGCCCTGCGAATAGTGGTTTGCAAATTCGTTGGTCGTGAACTGAAGAAGTTCCACGTCCGCACCACCGAAAACGCTTGCGCCTGCGTACCCGTTGCCGATGGGCAACGAGTTCTTTTCCCAGCCTTCCAGCGTTCTTTCCGCAGGCTGGTTATATCTTAACAACCACTCTTTTTTCATCAGACCACCCCTAAAGTTTGGTATATTCAGTATACCACCTTTCCCATAAGCTGTCAACAATGCAAGCAAATTTTCTCATGAGAAAACGGCACGAAAAAAAATTCGTGCCGTTGTTTTAACATTGTCAAGCTAAGCTGAATACGATTGCTTAAAGTTCTCCAAAAAGGAAGAATTTCCCCTTCCTTTCGCCGTTTTCAATGCGCCGTACACGACGGGGTTTTGGGGCAGAAGGAACTCGATTTTCCCCAAAATTTCTTTGGAAAGGAAACGGGAAAGCGTATCCCAGCGCTTTGTCAATCCGCCGAACAGCGTGATTTGCACGGGCAACGTATCGAAATGACGGACGACGCCATAAAGCATTTTTTCAAAGTTCGTCATGCACGTGCGCAAAATGTTTTCGCATACTGCATCCCCTTTTTCATAGCCTTCGAAAACAAGCGGAGCAAAAGATGCAACGAACGTCTTGCCTTTTTCGTACGTTTCGCGGACGAGCAAGTCAACGTCCTTACCAAAGCGCGATAATACAAGCCCCGTCAAACAGGTTTTTTCGCCCCTGCCGTCCTTTTCGTAAAGCACGGCGCTTAACGCTTCGCGACCTAAATCGTAACCGCTTAGGGAGGCATCCAACATATATCCGCCACCGCCAACGCGTACCTGCCTGCCGTCTTTGCGTAAAAGCGCAACGCTTCCCGTGCCCATAATCACGATAGCACCGTCCCCTTCACAGGCGGAATTTAGCGCGATGTCAACGTCGCTGACGATGACAACCGTACGCACCTTTTCCTGACTTAAAAGCGCGTTTTCAAACTCGGTTTTACAGCCTGCGAAAGCAACGCCTGCAATCCCCATAGAAACGTCGATGGTTTCGGCGTCTTTTGGCGTACACTCTTTCACGATACGCTTAAGCAACGCAAGCGCGTTGTCTTTGCCTATATCGTTGGGATTTGACGCACCAAACAACGTTCTTGATACGACCTGACCATTTTCTTTTGTAACGACGACTTCCGTTTTCGTACCGCCACCGTCTACACCCATTATATATCTCATTTTATCACCTTAAAAAGTTCCGTTTGGTTCTCTTCAAAAGAGAAGGTAAATTCCTTGCCTACGTATTCTTTGCCCGTCGTAAATGCGCGAAGCGTTTGTTCCTTAGGCAACTTCAACGTAACGTCGCCTTCTTTCGTTGCGGTAACCGACACAAAACCCGTGTTTGCGTAGACGATATTGCCTTCACTAAAGACGTGCCCGCCTGCCTTTTTCAACGCATCCGCAACGACAGACGCGGAAAAGACGCCGTCCGTTTTGATGGTTTCGTCGGCATAAACCAAGGTGTTTTGTTGTCCTTTGGGCAAAATATACAGTTTAACTTTGTATTTGTTTTTAGGGATTTGCGCTTCGTCGTCCAACAAATAGATATCGTACGGCGCGCCCGTTTCCCCTAAGATTTCAAGTTGCTTATACGAGCAGGCGACAAACTTTTCGTTCGGCATAGCGTACGACGCGTTTTCGTCAAGAAAGACGGCAATTTCGCTGTTCTTTTCGATACGCTCTTCCCTGGCTTGCGAGTAAAGCGCAAACGATTTTTGCATAAACTCCATCATCAACGGCGTATCGTACCAACCGCCCCACATATCAAACCACCAAAAGGCGTCTTGTGAAATCAACGTTTTTGCATAGGAGCGGAGCAATATCCAAAGCGCCCTTTTTTCGCCTTCAACGCCTTGGAACACAGGTCTTAAAAAGTAATCGACGGTGCGTTGAGATTCCATAAGTTCGGGGTTGGTTTCATGTAGCGGTTTCGTAAGATGCGTGCGCACGTCCGCTTCGATAAACCAAAGCTTTTTACGAAGCGCAACGCTGTCCATAGCGCCGTGATAAAACCAGTCCTTCGCCGTTTTTCTCGAGTCTACGTACGAAAATGGAGAAGCAAAAAAGTCTACGTTTTCATCGTCCAAAAGCCTGGAAAAAGCACAATGTGCCCTTTCCACACTAAGTTGACCTATATAACCGTAGAACGCGCCAACCAGCCATTGACGATTGCATCGACGCTTTGCACACGCACAAAAACGGGATATGGTTTCCGCCCACGCTTGATTAAAAAAGTACAAATATTCGATTGCCTTCGGCGTCCTATCCGCCATATCCTTGGCGCTTGGAATCGGTTTTTCAAACGCCGTTTGCGCAAGCGTGGAATAATCGTACGCGCCCGTAGCCGTCATCAACGCCATCCACTCTTCCGTGTGCATACCTGCAATTTGCAGGGCAACGATACGCTCGCCAAAGGGCAACGCGGAAAGATACGCGCATAATTTCGTCAAAAACACTTCGACGTCCGTTTTCCATTTTTCGGAAAAAATCGACTGAAAACCCAACGTGCCGTCCGATAAAACCGCGCGTTCGGTCTTGTATTTTTCCTGCCACCAAACGGGCGCGTTGACGTTGACGCGAAGCAGTAAATAGGCGTTAGGGTTTGCATGCACGACCTTGGCAATCGTGTCGTACACGGGCGTGAAATCGTATTCGTCTTTCGATTTCCAAACGTGTTTCCCAAAACAATGCACGCCAGACAAGGGGTTTATCGACGCGTCGCCCATGTTGATGCAAACGCTGAACAGTTTGCACCCTGCCTTGGAAAAATCGTCGTATCGCGCGTTGTCTTCGACGTACGTCATATAGGCAACGGGCGCAATCGTTTCGCCGTTGACGGACAACGACAAACCACCATTTTGTTCGATAATTTTAACGTCCATACAATACCTTCCTTTCGCCGATTAAAGCGAGTATTCCACAGTAATAATACAACAATATTTCGCATCGATTTCCGACACGCGCTTTGCAACCGTTGCGCTGATTTCGTCCTTGGAAATCTTCGTGCCGTAGGGAATTGCAATATCAAACAGCACGTTCGTCCTTTTTTCACCACATACCATACGGAAATCGTGTACGGAAAATTCCGCGCCGAGCTCCTTGACGATGGCGTCGACTTGGGCACGCAATTCGTTTACGCACTCGTCGTCGACGACGATGGGGTCGAGATGTCCCGTCAACATAATGCCCGTATTCAAAACGAAATCACGTTCGATGGCATCCACAAGCTCGTGCGAGATAAGGACGTCGACTTTGGCGTCCACTTCGACGTGCGCGCTGGCGAAGTATTTGTTTGGGCCATAGCTGTATACGCTTAAATCATGCACGCCAAGGACGTCGGGGTAAGAAAGTATGCGTTTTTTAATCGCCTTAAGCATTTCTTCGTCGGGGGCTTGGCCGATAAGTTTTGAAAACGTTTCGCGCAAAATACCTATACCCGACCAGGCGATAAATAATGCGACGAGAATACTTGCATAGCCGTCGATGTCCACGCCCGCAAACTTACCAAGGAGCAGAGTGATAAGGACGACGGACGTCGAAATACAGTCGGTTAAACTGTCCACAGCCGTCGCGCGAAGTATGTCCGAATCAATCTTCTTCGCCGTCGACGTATAGTAGAAATATAAACCGCATTTCGCCAAAATCGACACGCCGAGCACGACAAGCATCCAAACGGAGAAAGGCGTTCCCTCGGACGGGGACGTAATTTTGTTGAACGCTTCTTTGCACGTTTCAAACGCAACGAGCAGGATAACGAACGCAACGACAAGCGAGCAAATATATTCTATCCGCTCGTGCCCAAAGGGGTGTTCTTTATCCGCAGGTTTTGCGGAAAGTCGAAAGGAAACGTTCGACACGACGCTACTGCCACAGTCGGTAAGATTGTTTAATCCGTCCGCGAGTATGGAAATTAAACCAAACAATGCGCCAAGCACGATTTTCCCCGTCGCAAGGCAAAGATTGACGGCAATGCCGACGAAACTTGCAAATCTGCCTACGGCACTCCGTTTTTCCGTTTCTTCGTGGTTCATATTCGCTCCTTTTTCTCTTTTGCACCGTACGTTGCAGGGCGCAAAAAACGCTTTTCCTTACTATACCACAAAATGGTAGATTTTGCAAGGTTTTTAGCAAAAAAAAACGCCACTGAAAAAGCAACGTTTTTTTTACATTTTTATTCGGTTTTGATTTTTTCAAAAAAAGACAAAATAGAATCGGAAAACACGCGTTCGCCCTTATTGACGTAACTGCAATGCGTGCCTTCAAAGACGTCGCAAAAGACGTTTTCTGTATGTCCGAAATGCGCCAACGTTTTGATGACGAGTTGCGTTTGTTCAAAGCGGGCAAACATATCCTGTTGCGCAAGCAAAAACAGCATCGGCGGATACTTTTCTTCTAAGCCGATAAAGAACAGTGGCGCAGTTTCGTCCACAATCACGCGTTTACTGTCCAAACCGCGTTCCTTTAAGACGTTGAAATGCGACGTAGGTTGCCCTGCGTTGTGTACGTATCCGTCGATTTCGTCCATGCGAACACCAACGGCGTCGAAATAGTGTTTGTCAAAGCACAACAACATCGAAATATACGACCCAGCGCTTGTACCGCCAACGAAAAGACGTTTGTACTTGCCCCATTTTTGCATAGTATCTTTCAACCAACGCACGCTAAAAGCACAGTCTTCAATAAATTCGGGATATTTCGCGTTGGGATACATACGGTATTCCACGGACGCAACGGCTACGTTTTTATCCGTAAACGCCTTTACGAACGGCTCGATTTCCGTTTTCGAGCCAGCGCAAAGCCCACCGCCGTGAAAGTAAACGAACAAATCAAACTCGTCCGCGTCGGGTAAATACAAATCCAGGTGTACACCTTCTTTATACTCTAAATCAAGAAAGGTTTTCATTTCTTAGCTCCTTACGCGAGAATTAACGTCAGCAAGGTATATAAAACGGGAATCGTCGCAATCGAGAACAACGTCGTCCCCAAGGTGAAGGCAACCGCGTTGTCCGCGTCGCCACCGTATTCATCCGCAAACGCAGACGCCAAGCCTGCCGTGGGTACGGCAAAGGCAATAAGCATAGCCATAATCATATCCGCTTCGATGGTAAGAACAAAACTAAGCGCGAACGTCACCGCCACGCAAAGCACGGGGAATACCAGCAATTTTACCGCGGAAACGTAGTACGTTTTCCAAGCCGTGAACAGCGAAGTGAATTTTACGCTTGCGAGTTTGATACCTAAAATGAACATCGACAACGGCGTTACTATCCCCTTCAAATGGTTGCTATACGTCACAATTTCAGGCACGTAGTCGGTTGCTTTGATAAGGTTTAAGAAAATACCGATAATAAACGCAATCAAAACGGGGTTTAAGAAGGCTTTTTTCAAGTTGATTGCCTGCTTGTCGCCCGACACAAGATATGCGCCTAAGGTGTACATACAAATGTTTGTCAATATATTGAGCACGGACAAGTAGACGACCACGGTTGAACTACCGCCAAACACGGCGATAGCAAGCGGTAAACCTAAAAATCCGTTGTTGGCAAACGCTTGGCAAAAACGCATCATACCGCGCGTTTTTACGTCCTTTTCCATTGCCGTCAATGGTTGCGTCAAAAAGAACTGCGCCACAAGAAACACGATGCCAAGCCCTGCGCAAATACCCAAAGACAAAGCCGTGTTTTTGTTGAGTTCAATCCCAAGCGTACCCGACAAAATCAAAAACGGCATACCTGCCCACGTCAACACCTTCGACAATGGCGCGGAGGCTTCTTTTTTCAAAATTTTCGTTTTAATAAAAATGTAACCCGGCAAAGCCAAAAGCACAAAGATTAAAACGTTTTTAAGCATAATCAAAAATGAATCCATAGTTCGTCTCCTATTTTTAATCTTTCCAAGTAAAAACGTGCAACACGCCGACCGCCGAAATAATGCGGAATACCGCCACGGAAACGACGATACCGACTGCGCCTTGCAAAAGGCTCCAAGGCACGTTGACGAGCGCTACGCCCACCGTCGCATACAACGCACCTTCGTACAGGAAATAGCCTGCCGTCATCAAAAGCGTTGCAATCACCCCTGCCAAACTTTGGGCAAGGATTTTATTTTTGAACACTTTTGCAAGCGCCTGCGCCGTCACCCAGGCAACAAACGCCATCAACGCCTTGATAATTAGCGTTGCGGGCGCATACGCAATATACCCAACCATATCCGCCAACGCAGAGCCGACCCCTGCCGCTATCGTGCCCCAAATCGGACCGAGCAAAAACGCGGACAAGAGCACGAACGCGTCGCCTAAATGCACGTACCCCATCGGGAGCGGTATGCGAATAAGCATTGTACTGACCATAGTAAGCGCGGTAAACAGCGCGGTCATCACCAGTTTTTTCGTCGTCGACTTCTCTTTTTTCATAAAACACCGTCCAAAAGATAAACTAAATATATTATAGCACTATGCAAAAATCAAAGTCAACTAAATTCCTACGTAATCAAAACATATCTATCCGTTATGTAAAACTTTTCTTGTACCAAAATCGACAAAAAAAAGCCACCCTGTTGGGTGGCCTTTCCTTTGTATTTTTTAGTTCTGTAAGTCAATATCGCTTGCGCGGACGTTGACGTCCCCTTCCGTTTTCGTACTGAAATTTGCATTCATGGTGTTTACCACGGAAAGGCTTACCTTTGTACCTTCTTCGCAACGGATTAAAAGAGGCATCTCTTCTTCAAATCTCGTTCCGCAAAGCAACAAATTCGTCCTTGTATAGCATATCCCTTCTTCGCGAATATGGTCAAAATGTATCTTGCTGTTTTTTAAGGTACAATTCAGAAACCGAACGTTTTCCACGGGCGAAATCGACCAAAGCAACGTAGGAAGCGTATCCGCTTGCACGACTACGTTTTCAAACGTCAAATTCTCTTGAACGGGCGATTTCGCGTTGGGATAATAGCTTCGGGAATATTCGTCTTTATCAAAGTTGATAGAAAAGGCTTTCGGGCGATTTTTTTGCAGGTAAATGTTCTTGAAATGGATATTTCTGCACCCAGCGTCATACAGCGCACCTTCCTGCACAACCGACCAAACAATGCCGTCGTATTCCTTTTCGCCCTGTTCGTGCGTGGGACGGGTGTAGGAAACGTACTGCTTGCCGTCAACGGGCATATAGATACGATATAAGCGGTTGTTCGACACGACCGTATCCGAGCGTTGCAAGACCATCCCTTCGCGCCAATCCGACCATGCCCCCGCCAAAATACGGCAAAAATATCCGACCGTGGCATCCGCGTTTAAGTCATAACAGTCTTCAATCAGCCCGTTTTCTATCCAACCAAGCTCAGGATTAGACGTAACGTAATCGTGTCCGTTGAGCGCAATCGGGTCGTCGTAGGTGCGAAATAGACCATGGCGAACGACAAACGAACTGCCCCTGCCAAAATGTACGGCGTCCTTCTTGCCTTCAATGCGAAGATTTTCAAGCAACGCGTTTTCAAACGTACAAATATGAATCCCAAAATCTTTCGAACGCAAATCGTAGCACTCAAAGTCGCGTATCACCAAATTTTTGATATAGAAAAAAGAACAATGACCGCGCAAACCCAAAACGATTTTTTGCGTTTTTTCCGTTTTATTCGCCGACTCAACCCCGTTGCAAATCAAACGCAGTCCGACGATGGTAATGTTTTTATTATACGTCTTCGTATACGCTCCGCTATTGACGAAAACGTAGCCGTTTTCTACGGGATTTTGCACTCTTTTGATGTACGCCCCCGCGCAAAAATACAGCGACGTGTCGTCCCCTAAAACGACTTGCTCCGCCATTTCATAGACGCCTGGCTCGGAAATATAAATATCTCCGCCCCCTTCCACCGCGTTTTGTAAAGCTCGGGCGTTCGTGAAGCCGTCGTTGCCGACCTTAAACCCGTAATCCGAAGCAATTTTCATACTTTTTACTCCTATTTTACAAGATATGTTTATTATATCACGGATTTAGGAATTATTCAATCCTTTTTCGACAAAAAACTATTGCTAACTTTCCACTCTTAACGCCGTTCTTCCCGATAAGGTCACCAACGAAAAAAAGCCACCCCGTTGGGTGGCTTCGTGGTATCGGGTATCTGCCGTTTCTCGCAAGCGAGAACTCTCGGCAGGGCGTCGCAACTCCGTTGCTCGCGCGAACCCTTCGGGTTCGTCTAATCTTGTAAAGATTAGCAAAAACGAAAGGACACCGATTTGGTGTCCTTTCGTTTTTGGTGACCTTATCGGGACTCGAACCCGAGTTTGCGCCGTGAGAGGGCGCCGTCCTGACCGCTAGACGATAAGGCCTTGTTGAACTTTCTAACGTAGTATAACACATTTTTTTTATGATTGCAAGTATTTTTAAGCGACATTAAAAAAAATAGAATAAAAAAATCGTATCCCCTTCCAAAATAGAATTATAAGTTCAAAAAACGAGAGAAAACCGCGTTCAACGCGTACCTGCCCCCTTCATTTCGTAAAAAAGGACGGTTTTTACACCGTCCTTTTTTTATTTAAATTAGTCTTCCAACCCTTCGTTAAGCTTGGCAAGCAAGGTTTCCAAATCCTCGCCGTGTACCGCAACAGCTTGCGCTACCGTTTCGCCGTGCGCAAGCGCGCAACCGAAACAATGCATACCTGCCGACAACAAAATTTCAGGGGCTTTGGGGTTGATTTGCAAGCAATCTGCAATCAAAGTATCTGCCGTAATTTTAGCCATAATATTTTACTCCTTATTTTTTATTTTCATTATTATTGTAACACAAAAACACGTATTTGAAACGCAATTTTTCGTTTTTACCACGTTTTCTTAAAAATATTTACTGAAAAAGCGTTTGATGGGCTTTATTGGTTGGGGCTTTACCTCTTCCCCGCGCAAAACCGATTGCATTGTCGCTTGAATTTTTGCCCAGTTTTCGCCAAAACCTTCTTCTTCCAGCAACACCTTTACCTCTTTCAAATTCGGCTTACGGAAGCTCATATCGTGCGTATCCGTGCCGATACAATGGATTATACCCCTTCTTAAGAGTGCAAGCGCCAACGATTTTTCGTACTTAAAGAGAAACGCTGAAGCATTAACCTGCAACAAACAGCCCATCGCCAACAACTCGTTGATAAGCGCAGGCTTTTTCTTGATTTCACGGTATCTTTCCACGTGGGCGATAATTGGCGTATACCCCGTTTCATCCACAAAAGCGGCAAGGGCGGAAAGCACTCCGCTCGGCCATTTTTCCGTGAACGGAAACTCCATTAAAATATATTTCGTACCCGTGATGGCAAGCTTGCACAGCTCATCATGCCCCAGCACGGTTACGCCCGTGAAATGCACTTCCGCGCCGAGATGGACGTTTAGTCCTTCAGGAGCCTTCGACTTCAAGCGCACCCAAGCCGCATTCCGTTTTTCAAGGAAGCGATCGGGGCTGTGCCTTTTGCCGTAATAATGCGGCGTAAGCAAAACGTCCGTGACGCCTTGCTCAACCTCACTTTTCAACATAGCCGTAGCCATGGCCGTGTTCCTTGCCCCATCGTCTAAGTGGGGCAATATATGTGTGTGAAAGTCAATCATAGATTGCCCACCTCCTACTATTACTTGAAGTAACGAACGCCGCTTTCAAAAATCTTCATATCGAAGTTGCCTTCGACATTCTTATAAAGGTTGTCGCCGATACGTTCGCTGTGACCCATTTTACCAAACACTCTACCGTCGGGTGAAGTGATACCTTCAATCGCCCAAGTGGAACCGTTGGGGTTAAACGGGCCTACCATAGTTGCGTTGCCGCTTAAATCGGCGTACTGCGTTGCGATTTGTCCGTTCGCTTTCATCTTTTCAAGTTCCGCAATCGGAGCAACGATTTTGCCTTCGCCGTGGGATACGGGAACTTTATAAACTTCCCCTACCTTACAAGCGGAAAGCCAAGGCGAGAGGTTGGATGCAACGCGGATATCTACGATAGACGAGATATGGCGCGAGATGTTATTAAAGGTAAGCGTAGGCGAGTTTGCCGTCATTTCCTTTACGTGTCCGTAAGGTACAAGCCCGAGCTTAATGAGCGCTTGGAAACCGTTACAAATACCGATTGCCAAACCGTCGCGGTTGTTTAATAATTCTTCGATTTGCTCCGCAATCAACGGATTGCGGAAGGTGGTTGCGATAAACTTACCGCTGCCGTCCGGCTCGTCGCCGCCTGAGAAACCGCCGGGGAATGCGATGATATTTGCATTTTTAATGGCTTTTACAATATCCGCTACGCTTGCTTCAATATCGGCAGCGGAACGATTACGTACAACAACCGTTTCCACTTCCGCACCTGCAAGGCGGAACATACGCGCCGTGTCGAGTTCGCAGTTCGTGCCGGGGAACGCGGGAATAAACACGCGGGGTTTAGCAAGCTTGGTTGCAATATTCGTATACTTCACGCCGCCCGTATAATCGCATTTTTCCGCAATTCCACTTGCCGGCGCGGTGGTTGCAAATACACTTTCCAGCGTGCCCATAAACGAGGCTTCCGCATCGATGTTAGAAACCGTCTTATCACCGCAAATATACGCTTCACCTCGTACCTGCCCTGCGCATTTTTTGAAAATTGCACTGTCAAACGCGCTTTCATCTTTCAAGGAAATTACCAAATCACCGTACGTTTCGGTGTATAATTCGTCAGCCGTCAACGCAAATTCTACACCCACCGAATTGCCGAGCGCGGACTTAATAATCGCCGCGCCAACACCGCCGTTTTCAACCACGGTCGCAAAGGTGGTGTTACCATTTTGGATATTTTTATAAACTTCCGCATACACCTTTTTCAATGCGTCGAAGTCGGGCACGGAGTATTCGTCCTTGGGTACGGGAATATGATAAAGTTTTTCACCGCCTTTCAAAACGTTGGTGATAAGCTGACTTGCTTTGGCAGGCGCAAGTGCAAACGAAATAAGCGTGGGCGGCACGTGCAAGTTCTCGAACGTACCACTCATACTATCCTTACCGCCGATTGCACCAAGGCCAAGCCCCATTTGCGCATACAATGCGCCGAGAAGCGCTGCCGCAGGTTTCCCCCAAACGGTGGGGGCGCCGGTCATTCTTTGGAAGAATTCTTGCAAGGTTAAGCGGATATCTTGATAATTTGCACCCGTCGCCACAACCTTGGAAACGGAGCCGACAATAGAGTAGATTGCGCCGATAAAGGGACTGCTTTCCATTAAATAGGGAGAATAGCCATACGCAGAAACGGTACAAACGTCCGTTTCGCCGCCGACAATCTTTGCCGCCATTGCAATGGCGGGCGTGAGTTGTTTTTCACCGCCAAAAGGCATAAATACCGTTCTTGCGCCGATGGTAGAGTCGAAGTTTTCACTCAATCCTTTCTTGGTGCAAACGTTGAGGTCTGCAAGGACTTTCTTGGTTTCCGTAACGAAATCCAAACCCGATTTTTTATTGAACCAGGGGCTAATTGCGTCGTCGATTTCTACGTTTGTTTCCTGCTTAACCCCGTTGGTGTTAAGGAATTCGCGGGAAATATCCACTATCGTTTTTCCGTTGTAGAACATTTTCATACGACCCGTGTCCGTAACGACAGCCACAGGCGTTGCGGAAAGGTTTTCTTTCGCGGCAAGCGCGATAAATTCTTCCACGTCTTTTTTATCGATAACAACAGCCATACGTTCTTGCGATTCGGAAATGGCAAGTTCGGTGCCGTTTAAGCCTTCGTATTTTTTAGGCACTTTGTTAAGGTCGATATCCAAACCGTCGGCAAGCTCGCCGATGGCAACGGAAACACCGCCCGCGCCAAAGTCGTTACATTTTTTGATTTTACGCGTTACTTCTTTATTCAAGAAAAGACGTTGGATTTTTCTTTCCGTCAACGCATTACCTTTTTGTACTTCCGCGCCGCAGGTTTCTACTGATTTGGTATCGTGCGCCTTGGAAGAACCCGTAGCGCCGCCGCAGCCATCGCGGCCCGTTTCCCCGCCAAGCAGAACGATTACGTCCCCTGCCTTGGGCGTCTCGCGATAGATCATATCCTTTCTTGCGCCGCCGACAACAAAACCCGTTTCTAAACGTTTCGCTTTATAGCCTTCGTGGTAGACTTCGTCTACAATCCCCGTCGCCAAACCGATTTGGTTACCGTAGGACGAGAAACCCGACGCCGCGCGTTTGGTGATTGCGCGTTGAGGAAGTTTGCCCGCAAGCGTATCGCGTAATTTTTCTCTAGGGTCTGCCGCCCCCGTAACGCGCATTGCTTGATATACGTACGTTCTACCACTCAAAGGATCTCGGATTGCGCCGCCAAGACAGGTTGCCGCGCCGCCAAACGGTTCAATTTCCGTAGGGTGGTTATGCGTTTCGTTTTTGAACATAACAAGATAATCTTCTTCCTTGCCGTCAATTTCCGCTTTGATTTGGATAGAACAAGCGTTAATTTCTTCCGAAACGTCGAGATTATCTAAAATGCCGTCTTTCTTCAATTTTTTCGCCGCAATCGTCGCCAAGTCCATAAGGCAAGGATATTTATCGGGACGATGGCCGTTCAGTTCTTGATATAAATCTTGATAAAGGTGATATGCCTTTTGGATTTGCGGGTTTTTCGACGTGATGTTGATATTTTTCAATTCCGTAGCAAACGTAGTGTGACGGCAGTGGTCGGACCAGTACGTATCGATTACCTTCAATTCCGTTTCCATAGGATTGCGGTTTTCCGTTTTGAAATAATCGCGCACGAATTTGAGGTCGGCAACGCTCATAGCAAAGCCAACCGACTTATGATACGCCGCAATTTCTTCATCGGACATCGCAATGAAGCCTGCAATCTCTTCTACGGGTGCGCCCGCCGCGCTTTCACGCACAAGACTTACGGGTTTTTCCGCCGTTACTTCTTCACTTTCTACGGGGTTGATGATATGCTTTTTAATGGCAACCAACTCTTCGTCCGTCACCCCTTTCACCAAATACACCCTTGCGCATTTGATCGTAGGGCGGGATTTTTGCGTAAGGAGCTGCACGCATTGCGCCGCACTGTCTGCTCTTTGGTCGTATTGCCCTGACAAGTAGCTAACCGCGAAGGATTTATACTCTTCAGGAATTTCCAAATTCTCTAAATAAACGTTGTCCACGGGCGGCTCGGAAAATACCGTACCTAATGCGGCATTCAACTCCTCTTCCGTAATCCCCTCTATATCATAACGAAGGATTAAACGAAGGTCTTCCACGTTAATGTTAAGCAGAGTTTTTATGTTCGACGCCTCCGCCCTTGCTTGTACGTTGTCTTTCTTTTCTACGTAAATTCTATAAATCATACGATTCACCTCAATCTCTTTGTACGTCGCGATACTTCACGCCGATATCGTTACGGTAATACATACCGTCGAAATGAATTTTTTGCGCGTTTGCATATACCTTTTGACGCGCTTCTTCAACATCTTTGCCTTTGGCAACAACCCCTAATACGCGGCCGCCGCTGGTAACCAGCTTTCCCTCTTTCATCGCCGTACCAGCGTGGTAAACGACGATATCTTCGTCCAAATCACCAAAGGAAATTTCTTTGCCTTTTTCGTAGTGTTCGGGATAGCCGCCACTTGCAAGCACGAGGCATACGCACGCGCCGTCTTCCCATTCAATTTTTATTTCGGATAAGCGCTCGTCTACAATCGCCTCGAATATTTCCATCAAATCCGTTTTGAGCATAGGCAGGATAACCTGCGTTTCGGGATCGCCGAAGCGAGAGTTGTATTCTATAACTTTATACCCATCTTTCGTCTTCATAAGTCCGAAGTATAAAACACCTTTGAAGGGTCTATTTTCGGCGTTCATCGCGTACATGGTAGGCAGCATTATCTTTTCCATTACCTCTTTCGCCGAATTTTCACCGAAGAAAGGAGCAGGTGAAAACGTACCCATACCGCCCGTATTTAATCCCTCGTCGTTGTCCTTTGCGCGCTTATGGTCACAGCTTGTAATCATCGGCACAATCGTTTTCCCGTCCGTGAAGGCAAGGCAGGAAACTTCTGGCCCTTCCAAAAATTCTTCTACGACAACTTTATTGCCTGCCGCCCCGAATTTTGCCTCTAACATCATTTCCTTAATGCCGTCTTGCGCTTCCTCACGAGTTTTGCAAATGAGTACGCCCTTACCAAGCGCAAGTCCATCCGCCTTTAAAACAACGGGAATAGGACACGTTTGGATATACGCCGCCGCTTTTTGATAATCGTCGAACGTTTCGTATTTCGCCGTGGGAATATTATATTTTTTCATAAGCTCTTTGGAAAAAGCTTTGCTCGCCTCGATAATCGCCGCATTTTTGCGAGGACCAAACGCGCGGTGTCCGCGGCTTTCCAGCTCGTCCACCAATCCCAATGCAAGCGGGTCGTCGGGGGTAACCACCGTGAAATGAATATCCCCTTTCTTGTCCACCCAGTCGCCCACCGCTTTCACGTCGCAATAATCGACGTTCACAAGCTCGGCAAGCTCTGCAATGCCTGCGTTGCCTTTCATTGCGTAAATTTTATCTACCTTGGGCGAATTTTTCAAAGCGCGCACAACCGCGTGCTCTCTCCCCCCGTTACCGATAACCAAAACGTTCATATCATTCACCTTTTCGTTTAGTTTTAATGTCTTTTGTTATATAAAAGTATGCCTGCCATAATTTGCCCTATGGATAAAACGATTGCCAACATCAAAGGAAGATATCCTATTTCCTTGCTTTCCTCAAAAATCAAATACATTCCCCAAAACGCCAACGCCATTAAACCAAAAGTCGTTATGCACGCGATAATTGCGGAGATAATTTTATGCTTCTTGGTACATTTTTCTTCGGGTACGATAAGAAACATAAATTCCATATACACGCTAATCAAAACTTCAATGATTACGTCCATAAGCCATTATTCGTCGATATAAACGACCCTGCCCGTTTTTCTCACCTTGCCTTGACATAAAAGTTTTACGCACTCGGGCAACATACCGTGCTCTTCTTTGAGAATTCTTGCCTGCAAGCTTTCGGGCGTATCGTTTGGCAAAACCGGAACGCTGCGTTGCATAATAATTGCCCCGCCGTCCACGTCCGCTTCCACAAAATGCACGGTTGCACCGCTTAATTTCACGCCGTAGTCAATCGCCGCTTTGTGTACGTGAAGCCCATAATAGCCCATACCGCAAAAAGAGGGAATTAAAGACGGGTGAATATTGATTACGCCGTTTTCAAATTCTTGTATAAAGCTTGCGGGAACGACAAGCAACCAGCCTGCAAGCACAACGTATTCCACGCCTGCGCTTTTCAACGTCCTTGCAACACGCGCATAAAACTCTTCTTTCGTTTCTGTATTTTTATCAAAAACAAGAGTGTTAATGCCGTGTTTTTTTGCGCGCTCAATCGCTCCGATTTCGGGTTTTGAGGCTACCAGGTATTCGATTACACAAAATTTTTCGCGTTCGTTGGCGTCGATAATCGATTGAAAATCCGTGCCGCCGCCCGAGGCGAATACCGCTATCTTTTTCATAGTGTTATTCCTTGTTTTATTAAATTGTAAACGCAGAGATGCAAGCAGCTCAAAGCGTTGTGAACACCCTACGGGAGAGCGTACTGATACGTACGCAACCAAAGGGCGCGGAACAACAACAATGAAATGCGAAGTATATATGCGTTTACTTTAAAATCACCTTTCTGTCGCCTTCGACAATCTTACCGATAATCGCTACGTCTTCGCCCGTGGACTTCAAGCTTTCGATTGCGGCGTCTACGTTTTCGGGCGCAACGACAACCATCATACCGATACCCATATTAAAGGTGTTGTAGATTTGCTCGTCCGTGATGCCCGCGCGCTTTTGCATTACTTTGAATACGGGTGGAACTACGTAGGAGTTTTTATCGATTTCCGCCGAAACGCCGTCGGGTAAAATTCTAGGCACGTTTTCAATAAAACCGCCGCCTGTGATATGCGCGATACCCTTAACCTCTACTTTTTCAATCAAGGACAAAATACTTTTCACGTAAATGCGGGTAGGTTTCAAAAGCACTTCCGCCGCCGTTGCACCGAGTTCTTCGTCATACGCTTCCAAAGCCGCTTTGTCGCTGTCGCCAAAAAGTTTACGAACAAGCGAATAACCGTTGGAGTGTACGCCCGTGGATTTCAAACCGATAATCACGTCGCCCGCAGTGATATTTTTACCGTTAATCACCTTTTTCTTGTCTACGATACCTACCGCAAAGCCAGCAAGGTCGTATTCGCCGTCGGGATAGAAACCTGGCATTTCCGCCGTTTCACCGCCGATAAGTGCGCAACCCGATTGACGGCAACCTTCCGCAATCCCTTTTACCACTTCCGCTTCCGCTTCGGGATATAATCTGCCGCAAGCATAATAATCGAGGAAGAACAACGGTTTTGCGCCTTGGCAAACGATATCGTTTACACACATAGCAACGGCGTCGATGCCGATGGTGTCGTGTTTTTCCAGTAAGAACGCGTATTTTAATTTTGTGCCTACGCCGTCCGTACCCGCAACGAGAACAGGTTCTTCCATTTTCTCGCCTGCAATTGAATAAAATCCGCCAAACGAACCGAGGTCGCCGATAACGTTGTTATCGTAGGTGGATTTTACGTGCTTTTTCATAAGCTCTACTGCTTTGTAACCTCTGGTTACGTCTACACCGCTGTCTTTGTAGGAAATTGCCATAATATCTATTTCTCCATTGTTTATTTTTTTCGTTGATTATTCTTTATTGTCGGAAATTTTTCGCTCGTATTTGTTTTCTACGGGGCCCGACGGGATTTCCGTGGGATATATGCCGTCGAAGCACGCCGCGCAATACCCTTTGCATTTGCTTCCTTTCGCCAAGTTAAATACTTCTTCCACAGGCAAAAAGCCTACCGAATCCGCACCGAAGATTTCCGCCATTTCTTCCGTCGTATGCTTGCACGCAATCAGTGCGTCGCGCGAGCGAATATCCGTGCCGTAATAGCAAGGGTTAAGGAATTTAGGAGCAGTAGAACGGACGTGAATTTCTTTCGCGCCCGCATCGCGCAAGAGCTTCACTACGCGCGCCATCGTTGTACCACGAACAATAGAGTCGTCTACAAGCACCACTCTCTTATCCTTAATCGTTTCCACAACGGGGTTGAGTTTGATTTTTACCTTATCTTCACGGATATTTTGACCGGGGTCGATGAAGGTTCTGCCGATATATTTATTTTTTATCAAGCCAAGCCCGTAAGGAATCCCCGATGCATCCGCATAGCCGATAGCGGCATCAATACCAGAATCGGGCGCGCCGATCACGACGTCCGCTTCCACGGGAATGGTCTTTGCAAGGATTGCGCCTGCACGTTTTCTCGCCAAATGCACCGAAAAATCCGCGATAATGGAATCAGGGCGAGCTGTGTAGAGATATTCAAACACACAAAGGCGTTCAGGCTGAACACCGCAATGTTCGCGAATGGAACGCACTTCTTCTTTGGAAAATACGATAATTTCCCCCGCCTCTACGTCGCGAACCAAGGTCGCGCCGACGGAATTAAGCGCGCAGCTTTCGCTAGAAATAACGTACTCGCCGTCGTCACGTTTCCCATAACAAAGGGGGTGCATACCGCGAGGGTCGCGCGCAACAATCAATTTTTGGGGGGACATAACCACGAGGGAATATCCGCCCTTTAAACGATACATCGCTTTGCAAACCGCTTCTTCAATAGAGGAAGAATTGATACGTTCTTTAATAATCACAGCGGAAATAATTTCCGCGTCGTTGCCCGTATGGAAAATAGAGCCTTGCATTTCCATTTCTTGACGAAGCGCCGCCCCATTGACCAGCTTTCCGTCTAATGAAATCGCCATTTTACCCTTGCTGTGGTTGACCACGATAGGTTCGGCGTTAATTCTATCTTTCGTATCTGCCGTACCATAACGAACGTTACCTACCGCCAACTGACCCAGCCCAAGCGCCTTGATTACGTCGCCGGAAAAGACTTCGTTTACAAGCCCGGAATCTTTATAAGCGTGAAACACGCCGTCGTCGTTGACAACAATACCACTGCTTGCTTGTCCGCGGTGTTGAAGTGCGTACAAGCCGTAATATACACTCGACGCTACGTTTGCCGTTTCCGTGCCGAAAATACCAAATACTGCCATGGATTTCTACCTCCAAATGGTAATCAAAGAAGTGCTTGCAACGCTTCGTCGTCCGCGTTAATTTTAGCTTTCATACCCTCTTTATACGCAACGAGCTGCGCTTCGATTTCGGGATATTTAACACCAAGGATTTGCAATGCAAGTAAGCCTGCATTTTCACCGCCGTTTACGCCTACGGTTGCTACGGGAATACCTGCGGGCATTTGCACGATAGAAAGCAAGCTATCTAAGCCGCCCATCATATCCGTTTTCACGGGTAAGCCAATTACGGGAAGGGTGGTGAGCGCCGCGATTACGCCGCCCAAATGCGCCGCCTTGCCAGCCGCACAAATCAACACTTCGATACCGCGCGCCTTTGCCGTAGAAGCAAATTCGTGCGCTTCGTCGGGTGTACGATGCGCGGAAATTACACGAACTTCCGTTTCCACCCCAAATTTCTTTAATACGGAAATGGCAGGTTTTACTACCTCAAAATCCGACTTGCTACCCATTAAAATCCCGACTTTA
>JAZRDK010000102.1:0-11826 GCA_045660225.1 Candidatus Scatosoma sp. | reverse complement strand
AAGGCGTCGACCCTGTAACCGCGATTCAAATGGTAACGATTAACGTGGCGCAATGTTTCCAACTTGACCACGATTTCGGCTCGATTGCGCCGTCGAAATGCGCGGATATGGTACTTATCGACGATTTGGACACCTGCCGTGACAACGAAGTGTTTATCAACGGCGAGTTGGTGGCGAAAAACGGGAAAACGGTGAAGGAATTCCCCCCGTACGCCTACCCTGAAAAAGCGCTCCACTCCGTACGACTTCAACACGTAGACCCTTCCACGTTTGATATTAAGGCGGAAGGCGATACGGTAAAGGCGCACGTTATTGAAGTGATTCCTGCGCGCGTGGGTACGTACGACAGAGTGATGGAATTTAAGGTGCAAAACGGAGAAATCTTGCCCGACGTTTCGCGCGACGTACTGAAAGTTGCCGTGTTTGAAAGACACCACGAAACGGGTACGGTAGGACGCGGTTTCGTCAAAGGGTTCGGCATCAAAAAAGGCGCGTTGGCGCAAACGGTTGCACACGACGCGCACAATCTTCTCGTCGTGGGTACGAACGACGACGATATGGCGCTTGCGGCGAATACGTTGATTGACTGTGGCGGTGGTTTGGTTGCCGTTGCAGACGGCGAAATTTTGGGGCTTGTTCCCCTGCCCGTCGCAGGACTTATGAGCGAGAAACCGCTGGAAGAAATGAGCCAGTCGATTGAACGTCTTGAACAAGCCTGGAAGGACGTCGGTTGCGAACTGCCTTCCCCGTTTATGACGATGGCACTTATCCCCTTGGCGTGCCTGCCCGAAACGCGTTTAACCAACCGCGGTTTGGTGGATTGCCGTACCTTCAATTTTATCGACCTAATTGAAAAATAAGCATATAAAACCCCCCGTTGGAACACAACGGGGGGTTGTTTTTATTCGGTTAATTTTGCCTGTTCGCGTTTTAGCGTGTTGAAGAACATAAAGGTAAAGGGTATTGCGAAAAGGCAAGCCAAGAAATCGGCGACGGGTTGACAGGCTTCTACGCCAAACAACTGCCACCATTTCGGCATTAAAACGACCGCAGGCAAGTAAAAAAGACCTTGCCGTGACACGGACAATATCGTCGCAATCGCTTTGTTTCCAACGACTTGATAGGTAAGCCCTGCCATAAAGTTTATAGGGAGCAAGGGCATCGTAATACATTGCAAACGAAGGGTGAGCGCACCGATTTCCTTCGCTTCCGCAGAAAGACTGAACGCCTGCATGATAAAAGGCGCAAGGATTGCACAAAGTACGGCAAACACCGTCATTAGCACCGTGGAAAAACCAAGCGTGAATAAGTACGCAGAGCGCACCCTGTCAAAACGGTTTGCGTTGTAGTTGTATCCCAAAACGGGCTGATAGCCCTGCCCTATCCCCAAGGAAATGGAGAAGGCAAGCATAAACATTTTTTGCACGACGCCAAGCGCGGCTTGGGCGGCTTCTTTGCCGTATTCAAACGCTACGTTGTTCAAAATCGTTACGCAAAGGCTGGCAAGAATTTGACGGCAAAAGGACGGGAAACCCGTGACGATGACGTCCTTATACACGGCGAGTTTGAAGGAAATATAACGCACGCGCAAACGGACGATGGTGCGATTCGAAAGAAACATCCAAAGCAGGACGAAGAAACTGATGATTTGGCTGGTGAACGTGGCAACCGCCGCACCAAGCACGCCCATGCCTGCACCGAAAATCAAGATGGGGTCAAGCGCAACGTTGATGACAGCACCAACGACAAGCCCTATCATCGACAAAACGGCTTTACCTTCTGCACGCAAGACGTTGTTTAAGACGAACGACATACACATAATCGGCGCGGAAAGTAAAACGAACAGCGCGTATTGTTTTGCATACGCCAGCGTTTGCGCCTCGCGTGAGCCGAAAAGTTGCATAAGTGGCGTCATAAAGATTAAGCCTATCACGGTGATTAAAATTCCGCTGACACACGCGACGAATAAGGTGGACGACGCTACGCTGTCCGCGCCCTTTCTATCACGTTTTCCAAGCAACGCAGACACGATACTGCCACTGCCCATACCGAAGGTGAAACCGACGGCTTGAATCACGGACATCAAGGCAAGCAGGTTGCTGACGGCGGCAATCGCCGGGTCGCCGAGCGTGGAAACGAACGCCGTATCCGCAAGGTTGTAAAGGGACGTAACCATCATACTCATCATCGTAGGAATCCCCAACGAAACGACCAAGCGCGAAATACGCGTTTGCGTCATTTTGACGAATTGTTTTCTCTCCCTTTCGGCAACCAAACTCTCTTCTATGGAATTGTCTTGCGTTTGCGTAATCATAGACATTATTATAGACCTTTGCAATAGAAATTGCAACCGTTGAACGGTGTTTCGTGCAAATTTCTCAAATTTTTCACGATTTTGAAAGGGATATACGCAAAGTAGGGTTGCTTTTTCAAAGAAAGCGTGGTATAATGTCGGTATGGAACAGAAAAAAAAGCGTTATTTTAAGTATAAATTCACAAAAACCATGTTGGCGCTTGCCGTCGGTGCGATTGTACTTTGTCTTGCCGGGCTTTGCATCAGCGTTTATCGACTGGCAACGTACGGCGTGCACGGGTTTAGCGAAGCGTTGCAATCCCCTTTACTGATTTTAATTTGCCTATTTTGTATTGCGTTGATTGTTTCTATCCTTCTTAAATCGCAATACGTCGTCGACGAAACATATTACACGACGCAGTTTGGGTTTATCAAATCTCGGTTTTTGATTAAGGACGTAACGTCGATGGTTTTAGACAGCGACACGAAAAAATTGACCGTGTACGTCGGCGAAGAATATTCGGTGCTTTCCCTTTCGCCCGAGTGGACGGACGATTTTATCAAAGCCATCCAGGATGTCAAACCGGACATCGAATTTAGTTTCACTTTAACGGAAAATAAAGAAAATTAATAAAAAAGCTCTCGACAAGTCGAGAGCTTTTCTTTTACGCTTTGCTTTTTACTTTCATCAATCTTACGACGGCTGCGCGTTCGTTTTCGTCAAGTTTGTCCTTGATATAACGAATCGTTTCTTCCAGCTGGGGAATCATGACGTATTCTAACGCGTTGACGCGACGTTTGTTGCGTTCGATTTCTTCGGCGAGCATACGCACCGCCTTTTCCGTCTGCGCAAGCGCAACCATTTTAGGGAGCAAGTCGGACGCCTTTTGCACCGAATAGTCCGCCTCGCCCGTGATTTCCGAATACGCGTACGGCAACCCGTCGGCGCGTTTTTCTTTAATGAGTTCGACCTTGGGAACGTCCACGCCCATCACGCTTTCCAGCGAGCAGTTCGCCTTGATTGCAACGGACGGCATCGAAAACGCCGTTTCCGCCACAAACGAAGGCGTTACCGAGCGCGCCACGGAAAACAATTTCAAAACGTCGGAAAGCTCCGTTTCCACTTCTTCGCGCAGACGTTTTGCGTCGCGCAAAATGATGGTAAAACGGCGAATCATTTCATCCGATTTATCTTTTAATAATTTGTGTCCGCGCGTCGCCGTTGAAAGCCTTGCTTTCAATTTTTTCAGCTCCATACGGGTGGGGTTTACGTTCAACCTTGCCATTATTCTTCGTCCTTCATATACTTTTCGATATATTCTTTACGGATACGCTTTAACTCGCTCTTGGGAAGAATTTTCATAAGTTTCCAACCCAAATCCAGCGTTTCTTCAATCGAGCGTTCGCTTTCAAAGCCTTGATTGATATATTCTTTTTCAAATTCTTCCGCGAATTTTGCGTACAGTTTATCGACGTCGGAAAGCGCGGCTTCGCCGAGAATTGCCGACAATTCTTTACTTTCTTTACCCCTTGCGTACGCCGAGAACAGCTGGTTCATCGTGTCCGCGTGGTCTTCACGGGTCTTGTTTTTACCGATACCCTTATCCTTCAAACGCGACAAGGACGGCAAAACGTCAATAGGCGGATTCGTGCCCTTTTTGTACAGGTCACGCGACAAAATAATTTGTCCTTCCGTGATATAGCCCGTAAGGTCGGGAATCGGGTGCGTTTTATCGTCTTCGGGCATCGTCAAGATGGGAATTTGCGTAATCGAGCCTTCTCTGCCCCTAATTCTACCCGCCCTTTCGTACAAACTTGCAAGGTCGGTGTACAAATAACCGGGATAGCCACGTCTACCGGGCACTTCGCGTCTTGCAGACGAAACTTCACGCAACGCTTCCGCGTAGTTGGTAATGTCCGTCATAATAACGAGTACGTGCATACCCTTTTCAAACGCCAAGTATTCCGCGCAAGTCAGCGCCATACGGGGCGTTGCGATACGTTCAACCGCAGGGTCGTTTGCAAGGTTGGTGAAAAGCACCGTTCTTTCGATTGCGCCCGTGCGCTTGAAGTCGTCGACGAAGTATTGCGCTTCTTCGAAGGTGATACCGATTGCGGCAAAGACGACGGCGAATTTGCAATCGCCACTTCTTACCTTCGCTTGACGCGCGATTTGTGCCGCCAACTCGGCGTGGGGCAAACCGCTCATGGAGAATACGGGCAACTTTTGCCCTCTAACCAGCGTGTTCAAGCCGTCGATTGCGGAAATACCCGTTTGAATAAATTCGTTGGGGTAATCGCGCGCGGCAGGGTTAATCGGTTCGCCGTTGATATCCAATTTCTTTTCGGGAATAATGGGCGCGCCACCGTCACGGGGGTTACCCATACCGTCAAAGACTCTGCCGAGCATATCTTCGGAAACGGAGAGTTCTTGGCTGTGGCCTAAAAAGCGCGCTCTTGCGCCTGAAATTTGCAAGCCTTGGGAATTTTCAAACAACTGCACGACGGCTTTGTCGCGGTTGATTTCCAAAACCTTACCCAAGCGAATTTCGCCGTTGGTGTTGACAATTTCGACAAGTTCGTTGTACTTAACGCCTTCTACACCTTCCACGACCATCAAAGGCCCGACGACTTCGCGAATCGTTTTATATTCCTTAAACATCGTCGTTTCCTCCTTCGGCAATCGCTTTGATTTCTTTGTTCATCGTTTCAAAAATTTCGCCAAACGAATCCAAATTTTCTTCTTCGATATACTTTGCGCGTCCTATCATTTCTTTGCACGAGCAAGCAAGAATTTCATCCAAATCCGCGTACGCTTCTACTGCTTCCGTTGCTAAGCGGTGGAATTCGTATACGAGCTTTAACATCAAGAACTGTTTTTTGAGCGACGTGTACGTGTCGACTTCGTGGAAAGCGTTTTGGTGAAGATAGTCTTCACGAATAATCTTCGCCGTTTCCATCGTCAAACGGTCTTTGGAAGACAACGCGTCCATACCGACAAGGCGGACGATTTCGTCAAGCGACGCTTCTTCCTGCAAGACGGTCATTACGAACTGGCGGTATTTCAAGAAATCCGCGCCGACCTGTTCGTCATACCAGTCCTTCATCTTATCCGCGTACAACGAATAGCTAATCAGCCAGTCGATTGCGGGGAAATGACGCTTATATGCAAGCGAGGACGAAAGCCCCCAGAACACTTTTACGATACGGAGCGTCGCCTGTGCGACGGGTTCACTCAAGTCACCACCCGGCGGCGATACCGCGCCGATTGCGGAAACCGAGCCGATTTTTTCTTCCGTACCGAGTAGGCGGACGAAACCTGCCCTTTCATAGAATTCAGCAAGACGGGACGCAAGGTACGCAGGGTAGCCTTCGTCACCGGGCATTTCTTCCAAACGACCGCTCATTTCACGGAGCGCCTCTGCCCAACGGGACGTCGAGTCCGCCATAATCGCCACGTTATAGCCCATGTCACGGAAATATTCCGCAATGGTGATACCCGTATAGATTGACGCTTCACGCGCCGCAACGGGCATATCCGACGTGTTGGCAATCAAAACCGTTCTCTTCATAAGCGGTTCGCCCGTGGTCGGGTCTTTCAGTTCAGGGAATTCGTTGAGAACGTCCGTCATTTCGTTGCCACGTTCGCCACAGCCAACGTAGACGATGATGTCCGCATCCGCCCATTTTGCAAGCTGGTGCTGAACGACCGTCTTACCGCTTCCGAAAGGACCGGGAACGGCTGCCACACCGCCTTTAGCGATAGGGAAAAGCGTGTCGATAACGCGTTGACCCGTAACCATAGGTTTGGTCGGCGAAAGCTTTTCTTTGTACGGTCTGCCCTTACGGACGGGCCATTTTCTAAGCATACAAACGGGTTTTCTTTCCAAATCCGTTTCGATAACGGCAATCGTGTCCGTAATCGTGAATTCGCCTTCTTCTATCGAGTGTACCCTGCCTTCCAAGCCGTTGGGTACGAGAATTTTATGTTCGACAATTTCCGTTTCGTTGACGATACCCAAAACGTCGCCGGGCTTAACCATATCGCCGGGCTTAACTTTGGGGATAAACGCCCATTTCTTTTCTCTGTCCAAGTTGTTGACGTTTACACCGCGCGAAATACGGTCGCCGTATTGAAAATACAGCGTTGACAAGGGACGTTGAATCCCGTCGAAAATACCCGTCAAAAGCCCGGGCGCAAGTTCAACCGAAAGCGGTTCGCCCGTGGAATATACGTCTTCGTTAGGACCAAGCCCCGACGTTTCTTCGTATACCTGAATAGACGCTTTGTCGCCACGAAGTTCAATAATTTCGCCGATTAAGCCCTTTTCGGATACGCGAACGACGTCGTAGAGTTTCGCGTCAGCCATACCTTCCGCTATAATCAACGGACCGGAAATTTTTACTGTTTTACCTGCCATATTCTTTCTCCGATATGCAAAAATTTGCGTTTAGTCTTTGTGGAATAAAATATCTACGCCCAGCGCGCGTTCCATTGCCGTTTTCAATACTTCCATACCATAGCCTTGGCTGTCGCCCGAAGGGATGCTGACGACTACGGGATAAGGCGTTTCGTCAAAGCGCCTTAAAAATTCGGTAAGTTGACGCGCTAAATCTTCCGCTAGGAAGATGATTTGATAGTCCTTCGCGATTTTACGAAGGATACTTTGTGCCTTTTTTTCGTTTTCGGCGGGAAAGGTGTCTACGCCTGCCGCCTTAAATACCATAATGCCGTCGCCGCCTCCAACGATTGCGGTTTTTCCTATCATTGCCTACCCCCTTACAAAGCGCGCAGACGTTTCTTTACGTCCGCTTCCTTCAAGCCTGCAAGCAGGCAAACGAACACGATACGCACGTTGGCGTTTTCGTTGCGCCGTCTAAAAACGTAGTATAAAAACGGCTCGGTGCTCGAAAGTTCGTACTTTCTGTCCGCAAAATAATCGACATCGAAACTTTCTAACGTTTTTTCCGCCTGCGTCATCGGCTCGCCCTTTTCCAAGGCGTCGAAACATTTTTGAACGAACGCGAAATAGGGCGTATCCTTAAACGCGTCAAGCGCCTTCGTCCTGTCTTCCATAAAAAGACAGTCCAGCTTTTCCTGCGTCAATTTCCCAGACGGCAAATACTTGTCCTTTGCCCTTTCGCTTTCGCCCGTGCGCAATGCCGTCAACACGTTGGTCATATCCGCTTTCGCCGTCAAAAGTTTTTTCAAGACGGGCTTATACGCGGACACTTTTTTCAGATGCGCGTATAAGGCTTTTTCGAAGATTTCGCCGAGTTTTGCACCCGAACTGCCTTCTTCTAAATAGGCGGTTGCAACTTCGCAAGCCGTACCCAGGTCTTTGTTGAGTTCGCTGATTTGGGAAAAATCACCCGATTCGACGCACGACGAAATAAGACTGACGGGAATCAGCCCGTCCGTCGCCAGCATCCCTTCCACGCCACGTCCTAAATACGCCGCTTTTATCAGCGCCTTTGCGTTGTGGAAATCGCGCGGAGCAAGGAAATACGCCTGTTCGGCGCGCGAAGGCGCGTACTCGCGAATAAATTCGTCAAGTGCGTTTTCTTCTGCCGATATTAATTTTTCGTATTCGTACACGCTCGACGTAACCGATGCGCCACCGCCGTAACCGCTGTCCAGCAAAAGACGGAAGGCTTCTTCTATCGAGAGTTCGCAAAAACGGAAAATTTTGTCTTTCAAAAGACGTTTTTCACGCGTTGCAATCACTCCGCACGTGTACATAATGTCGTGATATGCCATTTTGCACCCCAAATGAATACTTAGCGGAAGAGTTTTTCCGCAAGCGCGGACTGGTATTCGTCCCTATCGGCAACAAGCAAAGCGCCGTAGGACAAGTCCTTGTCCGACGTTTCGCCCTGCAAGCGTAAACCACCGCTTAAGGGCAATTTTTCCGAAGAAACGGTAAGCCCTTTCGCCTTGACGACAGGAAGAATTTCTATCTCCGCTTCGTACGGGAAGTTTTTCGCAAAAACGATGACGTCGCCTTGTTCGGCATACTTTTCCAAAAGTTTTTCAACAAGCAAGACACTGTCTTCTTTGGAAAGTTCCAAAAGACGGCTAAGCGCTTCGTCGTAGATGGTGTCAATCACCTTGCGCTTTTCCTTCAAAAACAGCTTTGCGCCGTCTAAACGCGCACCTGCCTGCCTCTTTTCAAGGATGGAATCGCATTTCGCCTTCGTTTCTTCTTCCGTTTCCATGCGGAGCTTTTCAGAGCGCGCGGAAGCGTCGGCAAGAATTTTTTCCGCCTTATTTTCCGCTTCTTTTACGATGGCGTCCGCTTCCGCTTTCGCATCGCAAAGTATTCGTTCTACTACAAGCTCAGTACTCATATTGTATCCTATTTTTAGAATTGACCCACGAGCATAATCGAGATGATTAAGCCAAGAATTGCATAGAATTCAATCATACCAGGGTAAACGATAAGTTTACCGGAAAGGGATTCTTGCTTAGCAACCGCTTTGATACAGTTGGATGCGGATTTGCCCTGGAAGTACGCCGACACAAGGCCGGAGATTGCCATAGGAAGAACCGCGCCGAGCATCGCCCAACCCATTTCAGGCGTGGTGATGTTTTGAATCGAGCCGGATGCAATAATCCCGATGATGAACCCGTAAATACCCTGCGTTGCGGGAAGCAATACGAGAACCATGACTTTACCAAACTTTTTGGGGTCTTCGCCCAAAACGCCGGCAGCCGTCGTACTCGTCTTATAAAGACCGATACAAGAACCGATACCGCAGAGCAATACGCAAAGCGCAATGCCAATCATAGCTATAGTGTAACCCATAATAAAAATCCTCCGATTTTCTTTTTCTTTTTTATTTTATATTTGGAAGGGTGTCCCCTTTCAATCCGTAGTGGTTGCAGGAAGAAGGTGCACGTATTGTTGTTTCGAGCCGAGCGGAACGAACAATTCGCCTTCGCCTTCAAAGAATCTGCCGTAGAATTCAACGTATTGTAATCTTGCGTCGTGGATATACGCGCCGAGAAGGTTCATAACCAAGTTGAAAACGTTGCCCACGATTAAGAGCACGACGCCAAGCACCGCAAAGGCAATATTACCGCTGACGATGAACTGACCGCTGTACGTTGCAATGATTTGCGCGATGACCGCACCCGAAAGCATCAACCCGTACAAACGCGCATAGCTTAATATGTCGGACGCAAAGTTGATGACACCGTACGCCGCACCAAAGCCTTTCGTGAACTTACCCACGAGCTTTTCCTTCCGTCCTGCCGTAAGCATAGCAAGAAGAAGACTGACCCCGGCGGTTGCACCGCCGATAAGTTGCAGAGAAGGCAAACCGAATTCTTCCGTAAAACCCAAAATGGCAAGCCCTACGCCCAGCGAGAATAAAAGCCATAAAATTCCGTCGAACAAGCCGTCGAAGAAACCGCCCCTGCGCCACTCCTGCACGGCTTTACATAAATAGCCTGCACAGATTTGAACGACGCCGATAAGCATACTGATAATCAAAACGGACGGCACGGAAATACCTGCAAGCGACCACATATCCGACTGCGGATTCGGCATCACCGTCGTGGGCAATACTGCAAACCCGAACAAGGAATTAAACAGTAAACCCCAAATGACGGCAAAAATACCACCGATGGCAAACGCGCCTGCCAAACGGGACATACCCGTAGGACGGGCAAGGTTTTTTAACCACAAATATCCGCCACCTATCAGCATCATAAGCCCGTAACCTGCGTCGCCGATGATAAAGCCCATAAACAGCGAATAGAAGAACGCCATCACGGCATTGGGGTCAAATTCGCGGTAGTTGGGGGGCGAGTAGGTGTTGGTGATACCTTCGAAGTTGGAAACGATGCCGTTATTCTTTAATAAGGTAGGCGGGTCGTCCTCATCCGTCGGGTCGGAAAATTCCATAATTACGGCGCTTGCCGAAGTCTTAATTTCCTTTTCTACCAGTTCTTCCGCCGTTTCAGGGACGTACGCCTGCATTAAAAACGTGCGTTCCGTTGCGCGGAGTTTAGACGACTCGTCTTCCTTTTCGACAAGGAAATTTAAGTAGTCGCAATAGATTTTCAACGAACGGATTTCGTCTTTCATTGCGTACACGGTACGCTGATTTTCTTCAATTTTGGCTTGTAATGCCTTTTCTTTTTCAAGCAAACCCCTGTACAGCGTTTCGCCCGTTTCCGCGCCCGTGTAAGGGCATTTGGAAAAGGAAACAAGCGACAAAATGGATTCCGTTTCAGAAAGCACGGATTTATGCGCCGTGACGTAGACAAGCAACTCGTTTGCGCCGACGCCTACTACGTCGTAAGCGCAAAGTCCTATTTCGTCAAGCCCTTTTGTAAGCAAATCTTTTGCCGTCGCAGGCACGACGCCAAGTCGAACGACGGTGTGCGCCGTATCCTTGAACGCGTCGAAAGGTATTTTCAGTTTAGAATAAATTTCTGCATTTCGTTGTAAGGACGCAAGTTTCGTGCACTCGGAAACGTAGCCGTTGCGCTCGTCCGTTAAGGCGTTGATGGCATCAACCACCGTCTTGATATGCGCGCGCTTGTCCTTTGCGGACATAAATTCCGTATACGTTACGTCAAACCCGTCCTTCGTCACGTTTAAGCGTTCGCCCTGTTCACGACTAAACGTTTCCACCGCAACGGAGAGCGCGGAAAGCGCCGTCTCTACGGACGCAAGTTCGGCACGGAATTGTTCGCCACCGCCTTCCACCGCGTACGTATTGTCCACGTGCGCGTGCGCGGTAATCCCGACGGCGTTCGTGCGTTGTAGCGCGTCTAAAACGGCATCCTTCTCGTACGCAAGCGCAACGAGATGCAGTTTTCGCATTTTAACAATCGCCACCGGTTATTCTCCTTATAATTTCTCCAACGAAAGTTTCGGATTCGTACAGCGCCTTTTCGCAATACGCCTGCGCGTCTTGACTTGTTTTAAGCATCGCTTGATTGTACGCGGTTTCGGCGTCTTCCGTCGCCGTTTTGATTTGCGTTTCACGGTAGGTCTTGCAAGCGTCCGCGGTGCTTTCTTCTATACGCTTTGCGCGAAGGTTTGCATCCGCAACGATTTTTTCGCCTTGCAAGGTCGCAACACGCTTCATTTCCGCGCCTTGCGCCTCCGCGTCGGTTATCTTTTTGATAATTTCTTCCGTCATAATCGTTCCCTTTTTATCGCGAAATTTTCGCCAAATTTACCTAATTATAGTATAGCACTTTTTTTATTTTTTTGCAAGTACCTTTTGGAAAATTTTTCGCCAAAATAACAAAAAACCAACCGATTTACCACTCTTCCCATAGGGATTTTTATTAAACTCGGCTTTTGATAAGTCGAGTTTTCTTTTGTTCACGCATAATCGCTTGAATTTACTATGGTTTTTTCGGATAGTAAACTCACCGATAAATAAGAATTTGATAAGGTGATTAAGATGATAGATATCACTACTTGGATGAATGAATTTTTGCAAAAGTTAAATGATAAATTTGAAAACCGTGTGTGGTTTGTTGGATTGCAAGGAAGCTACGGGCG
>JAZRDK010000101.1:0-4983 GCA_045660225.1 Candidatus Scatosoma sp. | reverse complement strand
CCGTAGACGAAAGCCGTTCGTTTGCGCGGTAAATTCTACGTGCATTGATAAACTTGTTGGTGAACACGCCAAACACGACGAAAAGCGCCACAAAACCGACGAAAAGCGCAATCGTGGGCGCAACGAAACGGTTGTCTGGCGTCGAGAAATTTTGCAACGCCACGACGATTGCCACCGCCAAGCACGCAAGCATAGGAATCGTCGCACACAAGAAGGCAAACCCTGCTTTTTTGCGTCTTTCCTGCAAGTACGCACGACGAAGACTTTGCTTTTCTTCCACGTCCTTGGCAAGGGGGATTTCTTCCGCCTCCAACTCGGCAATGCGCGCTTTGAATACGTCTTCGTATTTTTCCCTGATAATATCCGTCGCCCTATACCCCAAGTCGTATTCCAGGCTTTCAATGCCCGCCTCTAAATACTCGTCGATAAGCACGTCGGGTTTTGCAAAATTTTCCGTCTTTGCGCGCCAGTAACCAACGGACGCGTCCGTCGCTTCTTCGTCTAAATCAAGCGCCTTTTCAAATTTCAATTCCGCAGAGTGGAAACTGCCTTCGTCCAAAAGCGCGTTGCCTTCCTTCAAGGCTTGTTCATACTCCCTTCTACGACGTTCGACGGCTTCCGCTTTTTGTTTTTTCAGCGCTTGCGCTTCTTCGTAGGACAAACCGACCAAGTCTTCGTCGTCTTCGTCCATATCCGTCATCGGGAAATCGAACTCGATTTCTTCCGCATCTTCCCCTTCCGCAGGTTCAGCCAACTCGTCCGTGACGTCGACGTACCCTTCCGCCGTCTTTCTAAAACGCACCTTTCTGCCGTTTTCGTCTTCGATAATTCTTTCTTCCATAACCTTCTCCCTTATTCTATTTCTTCTACTTCGTCTTCGCTTAACACGAAGGGATTTTTATCGCCCTTTTCCTTGCCTGCATAGTTAGGCACAACCGTCTTCGCCACTATCGTACGAAATTTTCCGCGATAACGGCTCTTTGCCCACGCGCACAGTTCAGGCGTTTCAAACATCGCCAAAACGCAACTGCCCGACCCCGTCATCACCGCGCCAAGCGGTGAGAAAGACTGCGCCTGCATAAGCGCCGTACCCACGTCTTCGTTTAAGGCGTACGCCGAGCGGAAAAGGTCGTTCATCAAACACCTGCCCAGCTCACTTTGGTCGTTTTTACGCAAAGCGTCGATGCAATTTTGCGTCCTATCACCCAAAAATTCCAACGTTTTCGGCATTTCGTCGTACGTGCGATAGCACGCGCCTGCAGACACGGACGAGTGGGGGCAAATCAGTAAAAAATGCAAAGTGTTTCCCAAATCCAAACGTTGCACCTTTTCTCCGCGACCGCTGATTTTGGCAAATCCGCCGTCTAACATATACCCCGTGTCACTTCCAAGCGCGTCGGCAATTTCCTTCAGTTTTTCCCTGTCCGTCACGCCGTACAATTTCGCCATACCGTTCAAAACGCCGGCAACGTCCGCGGACGAACCGCCAAGCCCTGCGCCTATCGGGATATTTTTGAACACGGTAATTTCCGCACCGCAGGTGTCGAAGGCTTTTGAAAAGGCTTCCGCCGCCTTCAAAGCGTTGTTCTTTTCGGGGGGAATACTCTCGCTACCCATACCCTTCATCGTGACGAAACTGAGTTTGTCTTTGCTCTTTTTCAACACGAGCAAATCGTACACGTCAACGTTTGCCACCAACGATTCTATTTGATGGTATCCGTTTTCAACGCCCTTAATTTCCAGCGTCAAATTCACTTTTGCATACGACTTAATTTTTACCTTGTTCATACCTTTTATCCGAAAAAACGCGACGGGAACACCCGTCGCGCCGTTTGTTCGTATTCTATTGTAGCACATTTTTATCCGAATTTCAATGCTTTCGCGCGGATTTTCGTGCCGTTTTTTGCCAAATTTCACACTTTGCTTTCGCCAAGCGGATTGTATACGTAAATTCTTTGCCCTGCTTTTAAGGGAAAGTCTAAATTCGGGTTGTTCTTCGCAAGCGACGACGGATGACATTTCAACCGCTTCGCCGTCGCCCACAAATCTTCCCCTTCCCTGGGTAAGAACACGGAAAACGCGCAATCGTTTTCTTCCACGATTTCGCCTTCGATAACGTCGGATACGTATTCCCAAGAACGATTCTCAAAGCTTTTTAGACAAATTTTTAACGTAGCTTCCGCTTCCGTTTCTCCGCTCCGTTTTCTGCGTACGTTCAGTCCGCAAACCACGGCGTCCGCCTCCACGATTTCGCCGTCCACGTCCACGGGAAACAGGAAAGGCAAACTTAGCTCCGCCTTCCTATGCGCGCCGTCCGCCGACACCAAAACGACGTCCGCAAACACCGCGCCTTCCGCTTCTACGCCACGCCCCGTCTTCTTACACGCAATTTCCGCGCGTGGCAACACGCACGCCTGCAACGTGTACTCACCGTCCAAACTCGGCGACAACGACGCTACACCGCCCACCCGTTCGGTGTATTTTTCACATTTCGTCAAATACCTGCCCCCGTCTTTCGACTTTTTCACGTCAACTTCTACGCCAAGCGAAAACGCGTCCGTGGCAACGTCGATTTCTTCTGTAATCGTCAAATAACAGTCGGCGGAAAGCACGTAAGAAAGCACCATCTTGCACTTGTCTTTTTCTTCGTCCGTGCCTGCTTCTATTTTCGCCGATTTTACGCACACACGCGCGCCTGCGCTGACGCGTCCAAACGCTTCGTCGCAGGGAATTTGTATGCGGAAAGGCACAATCCTTTCGTACGAGCAAACGCCGTCGTCCCCCTTCAAAACGCAAATATTCATTGCCATTTCGCCTTCGATTTCAATTTGCCCAGCCTCGGCAACCACCCTACTTACCACCGCTTTTTCGGCATGCAGTAAGACGTCGCCGACGTAGTCAGATTCAAACTCGTCTTCCCCTTCCGTTTCGCCTGAAACGCAAACGGTTTTCGAAATCGTCTGCTTTTCCTTTTTGACAATCAGCCCGTCGCCACCTACAACGTAGTCCATTTGCTTTCCGCCGTACACTTCCATTTCCGCACCGACGACGACGGAGATGTACAAACCCGAGCCTTCCCGACGCGTGTTGATGGTTTCCGCGCAAAGCGCCGTTTTGCAAAAACATGCAGGCGTAACCGCGCGGTCTTCGATTTTATGGAAAAATTCCGCGCCACGCTCTGCACGGCACACCTTTTTATCGCCGTCTTCGTATACAATCGACAAAATGAGTTTGCCGTTGTAATGCGCTTCGCCGTCCGCACACGCGCAATCGATTGCCACCGCGCTGGCGTGCACGGCAAGCACCGTACTGATTTCACTTCCGGCAAGGCGTATTTCGACAACCGATTGCCCTTTTAACCGACAAATTTCCCCCACGTAACGGTAAGTTTCGTATTCCGTTTTTATTGACATCCTGCCCCTCCTTCGGCAAAAATCGCTTTCGCCACCACGATATCGTATGCCGAAAAGAAAAAAAGTAGAACGTTCTAATGGCATAATTTCCTTTTTTTGGGGCATACTTAGGGTATGATTAAGCCAACGAAAAGCATCAACGACGTCAAACAAATGGTAAAGGACTGTTCTGCGCAACGCGTAGCCGTCCGCGTGAATTTAGGCAGAAATAAAAGCGTGAGTTTTTCCGGAATCCTTTCAGGAATTTACCCCGCGCTTTTCACCGTCAAACCCGACGACGAAGATTTTTTAGGCAAAACCGCATACTCCTATTCGGACGTGCTTTGCGGAAACGTAAAAATCAAGCGTCTTTAAGGGGCAAAAAAACGCGTTCGTTTGAACGCGGTTTTTTTATTCGCTTAATCCTAATAAATAGTCTGCCGTTTCCCCGAAAAACTTGGCAAGCACGACGATTGCTGTTGCCGTCGGCTCGGTTTTTCCAAGTTCCCACTTTGCAATCGCCGACTGGCTCAAGCCCGTTGCTTTGGAAAGCTCCATTTGGCTCAGCCCCTTTTGTACCCTTAATTCTCTTATCCGTTCTTGACATTTCATATCTTTATTATATCTTATTTCAAGTCGTAAAATACTTGACAAGTCGTATAAGACTTGATATAATATGGATACTAACATTTTTGGAGGTTTTCCTATGAAGAAATTGAAAACACTTGTATCTATTATGTTGATGAGTATCTTAACCTGCTGTATGTTCCTTCTTTGCTCTTGCGGAACGTCGATTGCGGGCACGTACAAATTTGATAGTTTGTCATACTCGGAAGGCGGAATTTCTATGGAACTCAAAGCTGGCGAACAATTTATGGGTATGATTACGCTGTCCGAAGATATTATGATGGTTACCTTAAACGAAGACGGCACGGTTGTAATTACGGAAAGTTTGGAAAGCGTAAGCGAAACGTCAACGGGTACTTGGACGAGAGTAGACGAACATACGCTCGAATTCACCATTGACGGCGACACGCAGTCCGTTGCTTGGAACGGGGACACCTTAACCATCAATGAAGACGGCGCAAAAATAAATCTTAAAAAATAACGACTTACATACGAAAACCGCGTTCGTTTGAACGCGGTTTTTCCTTATAAAATTTTCTTTAAGAATTGACCCGTATAACTGTTGTCGTTTTTAGCGACTTCTTCGGGCGTGCCTTCGCACACGATTTCGCCGCCACCTAAGCCGCCCTCTGGCCCTAAATCCACGACGTAGTCCGCCGTTTTAATGACGTCTAAGTTGTGTTCGATAACCAGCACGGTGTTTCCGCCGTCGCGGAGTTTAAGAAGTATCTTAATAAGTTTATCCACGTCGTAGGCGTGCAAGCCCGTCGTCGGCTCGTCCAAGATATAAAAGGTCTTGCCCGTCGAACGGCGAGAAAGCTCGGTCGCAAGTTTGACTCTTTGCGCTTCCCCGCCCGAAAGGGTGGTCGAGCTTTGTCCAAGCTTGATATAGCCAAGCCCGACTTCATTGAGCGTCTTAATCTTATTATAAATACTCGGTACGGGTTTGAAGAACTCGCAAGCT
>JAZRDK010000100.1:0-4965 GCA_045660225.1 Candidatus Scatosoma sp. | reverse complement strand
AAGCAACCGTCATACCAACCATGGGGTTGTTACCAGCACCGATCAAGCCCATCATTTCTACGTGAGCAGGAACGGACGACGAGCCAGCAAACTGTGCATCGGAGTGCATTCTGCCCATCGTATCGGTCATACCGTAGGAAGCAGGGCCTGCTGCCATGTTGTCAGGGTGAAGCGTTCTACCCGTACCACCACCGGAAGCAACGGAGAAGTATTCAACGCCGTTTTCGTTGCACCACTTCTTGTACGTGCCGGCAACGGGATGTTGGAATCTCGTAGGGTTCGTGGAGTTGCCGGTAATGGAAACGCCAACCTTTTCAAGCTTCATGATCGCAACGCCTTCGGGAACGGAATCCGCGCCGTAGCACTTAACTTTCGCTCTATCGCCTTCGGAGAACGCCTTTTCGTAAACAACTTCTACCGTTTCCGTTGCAGGATCGAACTTCGTTTCAACGAACGTGAAACCGTTGATTCTGGAAATGATATAAGCAGCGTCTTTACCAAGACCGTTCAAAATAACGCGAAGGGGTTGTTTTCTTACCTTGTTTGCGTTGAGCGCGATGGAGATTGCGCCTTCAGCAGCTGCGAAGGATTCGTGACCAGCAAGGAAACAGAAGCATTCCGTTTCATCGGAAAGGAGCTTAGCACCAAGGTTGCCGTGGCCAAGACCTACCAAACGGTTTTGCGCAACCGATCCTGGGATACAGAACGCTTGCAAACCGATACCGATAGCAGCAGCCGCGTCGGAAGCCTTCGTGCAACCTTTCTTAATTGCGATTGCCGAGCCAACGGTGTATGCCCAAACTGCGTTTTCAAAGCAAATCGGCTGACCTGCGCGAACGATTTTGTCGCAGTCAACGCCCTTTGCAAGACAAATATCTCTACATTCTTCAACGGAGGAAATTCCGTATTCTTTCAAAACTTCATTGATTTTATCAATTCTTCTTTCGTAACCTTCAAATAAAGCCATTGTCTTTCCCTCCTATTATTCCTTGCGAGGGTCGATAAACTTAACCGCACCCTGTTCCGCAGTGAATCTGCCGTAGTGTCCCATAGCCTTAGCGTATGCTTCGTTGGGTTCCATACCCTTCTTGATGAAGTCAGTCATTTTGCCAAGCGAAACGAATTCGTAACCGATAACTTCGTTGTTTGCGTCAAGCGCAAGACGAGTAACGTAGCCTTCAGCCATTTCAAGGTATCTAACGCCCTTTTGAAGCGTAGAGTACATCGTACCCACCTGCGAGCGGTGACCCTTACCAAGGTCTTCCAAACCTGCACCGATAACAAGACCGTCGTCAGAGAAAGCCGACTGCGAACGACCGTATACGATTTGCAAGAAGAGTTCTCTCATTGCCGTATTGATTGCGTCGCAAACAAGGTCGGTATTCAACGCTTCCAAAGGCGTTTTGCCGGGCAAAATTTCAGCAGCCATAGCAGCCGAGTGCGTCATACCCGAACAACCGATGGTTTCTACCAACGCTTCTTGGATGATACCCTGCTTGATGTTCAAGCTGAGCTTACAAGCGCCCTGTTGAGGTGCGCACCAACCGATACCGTGGGTGAAACCGCTGATATCTTTAATTTCTTTCGCATGAATCCATTTGCCTTCTTCAGGAATAGGCGCGTTTTCATGACGAGCGACGCCTGCGCCTTTGGCAACGCAGTACATCTCTTGAACTTCTGACGATATTGTCATTTTGAATTCCTCCAAATATTTTTTTGCTTTTTGTAACGGTTTTTAGGATTTTTACCGCAAAACCCCTTTTACCATAAATCAGTATAGCATATCTTTTTGAAAATTTCAACCTTTCAAGGCGGATTTTTTTGGAAATTTCAAAAAAATTTTTTCAAACGCTCCCCCTTACTTCCCCTTTTTATATTTTGTCTAACTTTTTTTGTAAATTACCCCTTCAAACAGTTGACTACTTTCGCGATTTTTTTTATAATATTATCACCTTGGGTTTATTTTAACTAAACTTTTAGTTTATTTTTAACAAACCAAACGCAAATATAGGCATTTTTAATCAAAAAGTTTACTTTTACTAAACTTTGTTTGCCGTAGGGGGACGAAAATGGACCTTGGAAATCGAATAAAAGAGATGCGAAACCAAAAAGGTTTGACGCAAAACGAGTTGGCGGATAGGTGCGAATTAACCAAAGGATATATTTCGCAACTGGAAAACAACTTAAACAGCCCGTCGATTGCCACTTTGACGGATATTTTGTCCGCACTCGGTAGCAATCTTTCGGAATTTTTCCGTGAAGAAACGGAAGAAAAAGTCGTCTTTTCAAAAAACGAGTTTATTGAAAAAGACAGCGACGGCGTCGTCTTAAACTGGCTGATACCCAACGCGCAAAAAAATATGATGGAGCCGATTTTGGTTGAACTTTCCGAAGGCGCGTCCACGGCGGACGATATCCCCCACGAAGGTGAAGAATTCGGCTACGTTTTAGAAGGGAAAATCGGGGTTGTTATCGGCAAAAAACAACACCTTTGCAAGAAAGGCGAAGCGTTTTATTATCAAGCAAGCAAATCACACCTAATCGTCAACAAAGGCAAAGGTCGGGCGCGGTTTTTGTGGATTTCCACACCACCCAACTTTTAACGATTTTTTAGAAAACGACACAATATATACATAGTAGAACGTATCGGGAGAATAACGGATATGGCAACGAACACGCAAAAGAAAAACGCGATTATTGAATTGATTGACGTAAAAAAAGAATTTGACGGGGTTTCCGTCGTCGAAAATATGAATTTATACGTACGCAAAGGCGAATTCGTCACCTTTCTCGGCCCTTCGGGTTGCGGAAAAACGACGACGCTTCGTATGATTGCAGGTTTTGAACTGCCGACGAGCGGTCAAATTTTATTGAACGGGGAAGACATCAGTAAGCTCCCTCCAAATCAGCGTCCCGTCAACACCGTATTCCAAAAATACGCGCTGTTCCCCCATCTCAACGTCTTTGAAAACGTTGCGTTCGGCTTGAAATTAAAACGCGTTGAAACGACGTACACCGACAAGAAAGGCAACGTAAAAATGAAACGCGAAAAACTGCCTAAGCAAGTGATTGCGGAAAAGGTAAGCAAAGCCTTGGAAGTGGTTGACCTTGCCGGCTTTGAAAAACGCAACATTTCTACACTTTCGGGCGGTCAGCAACAGCGTATCGCCATTGCGCGCGCGATTGTAAACGAGCCTGAAATTTTGCTTTTGGACGAGCCTCTTGGCGCGCTCGACTTAAAAATGCGTAAAGAAATGCAATTAGAACTTAAAGCCATGCACAAACGCCTTGGCATCACTTTCATCTACGTTACGCACGACCAGGAAGAAGCGTTGACGATGTCGGACACCATCGTCGTTATGGCGGACGGCGCTATTCAACAAATCGGCACACCCGAAGCCATTTACAACGAACCGCAAAACACCTTCGTCGCCGACTTTATCGGCGAAAGCAATATCTTCTCGGGAGTTATGCCCAAAGACGGACAGGTGCGTTTCTGCGGTAAAGCCTTCCCCTGCCTTGACGGCGGTTTTGAGAAGGACGAACCCGTAGACGTCGTCGTTCGCCCTGAAGACGTAAAAATTACCGCGCCCGAAGACGGCATTTTGAAAGGTAAGGTTACGTCCGTTATTTTCAAAGGTATTCATTATCAAATTCTCGTACAATGCGGACGTTATGAAATTGAAATTCAAAGCACGGTTGCGCCCGTACTTGGACAAACGGTAGGCTTGACCGTCGACCCCGACGGTATCCACGTCATGAAAAAGGTATTCCGCGTCAATAAGTTTACGGGCGTGATTACCAAGCGCAACACCGTCGAATTTGGCGACGGCGAATTTGATTGCGACGTTACGCAGTTGTACCCTGGCAGTCATCTCGACGAAGAAGGTTATTTGATTACCGCAAAAGGCGAAAAAATCGACTTGACGGACGTCGAAGTCAACGTAGAAGTCGGCTTGCACGACATCACGATGAGCGACGATTTGGAAGAAGGTGGCGCGCAAGGGCATATTATCTCCTTAATTTATAAGAGTGAATATTACCGCTATATCGTGCGTACGGAAAACGAAGAAGATTACGTGCTTGCCTGCGAAGACTTGTGGAACGAAAACGACCTTGTCAGCCTTTCTATCCCTAAAGAAAAGATTAAGCTTAGCTTGAAAGTTGCGGAGGGCACGAAATAATGGCAACGAAAATCAAACCGCATTTTTCAAGGAAATTGCTGGCGATTCCCTACGGCTTGTTTCTCGCCTTTTTCGTCGTAATTCCCCTGCTGATTATCGTCTATTACGCGTTTACGAACGACGACGGACAATTCACTTTCGAATACGTCCGCGTATTCTTTAACGAAGACGGAAAAGGATTTTGGCATTTCTTTACGTCTTACAATTTCAAAACGATTTTACAAAGCTTGTTTATCTCGTTGATGAGCACAATCATCTGTCTTTTAATTGCTTATCCCGTCGCGTATATCATTGCAAAATGCAAACTGAAAAATAAGTCCGCGTTTCTGCTTTTATTCATCGTGCCGATGTGGGTGAATTTCGTACTTAGAATCAACGCGCTTAAAGAATTGTTCGTTTGGATGGGCACGTACAACAAATCGAACGGTTGGAATATCGTCAACACGATTATCGGTATGGTCTACGATTTCCTGCCCTTTATGATTTTGCCTATCTATACGACGATTATCAAAATTGACAACAGTTATTTAGAAGCCGCGCGCGACCTTGGCGCGTCGGGCGCAAAAGCCTTCGTCAAAGTCACCCTTCCACTTTCGAAAGCGGGCATTGCCAGTGGGATTTCCATGGTTTTCCTTCCTTCGATGACCAACTACGTCGTAACGAATTATCTCACCTTCAGAAACGTGAAAATTATCGGCAAGCTGATTGACCACTACTTTATGGGCGACCTTTGGCACGACGGCTCGTTTATCGCGCTTGTTCTTCTTTTGTTTATGTTCTT
>JAZRDK010000099.1:0-30315 GCA_045660225.1 Candidatus Scatosoma sp. | reverse complement strand
TATGGAAAACAATAAATTTGTAATAGCGGTTTACGTAGACAATACGGCGGGCGTTTTGACGCGCGTAACGGCAATGTTCACTCGCCGCGGTTTCAATATCGACGCTTTGACGGTGGGGGAAACGGAGCATAGCGAATATTCCCGTATCACGATTGCCATGCGCGGCGACGACAACGTAAAAGAACAGCTCATCAATCAATTAAAAAAGCTTTACGTGGTAAAGAAAGTGGAAGTTTTAGACGACGAACCCATCAAGCGCGAACTCATGCTTATCAAGGTGGAAAATAAAGCGGAATGCAGAAGTGAAATCATGACGGCGGTAGACGTTTTCCGTGCTAGCGTTATCGATTATTCCCCCGAAGGCATGTGTATCGAAGTGACGGGCAACCCTTCCAAAATCGACGCTTTTGTTAAACTCATGCAGCCTTTCGGCATTTTGGAAATGTGCCGTACCGGTATCGTCGCGCTTGACCGCGGAACGACGACGCTCTTGAATAAATAAAAAAATAAAAAATAAAAAAATAAAAAATTTTTAATAAAAGGAAAGGAATATATTATGGCAAACAGAATTTTTTATCAGCAGGATTGCGATTTGAACAAATTGAACGGCAAAACCGTTGCGATTATCGGTTATGGCTCGCAAGGTCACGCACACGCGCTCAACCTTAAGGATTCGGGCGTAAACGTAGTCGTTGGTCTTTACGAAGGCAGTAAGAGCTGGGACAAGGCAGTTAAGCAAGGCTTGACGGTTATGACCAGCGCGGAAGCTGCAAAAGTAGCCGACCTTATCATGATTCTTATCAACGACGAAAAGCAAGCAAAGCTTTATAAAGAAAGCATCGAGCCCAACCTTACGGAAGGCAAGACGCTTGCGTTTGCACACGGTTTCAACATCCACTTCGGTTGCATCAAACCTCCGAAGGACGTAAACGTTATCATGGTTGCACCTAAAGGCCCCGGCCACACCGTTCGTAGCGAATACCAGGTAGGTAAAGGCGTTCCTTGTCTTATCGCGGTAGAACAAGACGCAACGGGCGACGCTTTGGAAATCGGTCTTGCATACGCGCTTGGTATCGGTGGTGCAAGAGCGGGCGTTTTGGAAACGAACTTCCGTACGGAAACGGAAACCGACCTTTTCGGCGAACAGGCAGTCCTTTGTGGCGGTGTTTGCGCGTTGATGCAGGCAGGTTTCGAAACGCTTGTAGAAGCAGGTTACGACCCCAGAAACGCTTACTTTGAATGTATCCACGAAATGAAACTTATCGTAGACCTTATCTATCAGAGCGGTTTTGAAGGTATGCGTTATTCCATTTCCAACACGGCGGAATACGGCGACTATATCACCGGACCGAAGATTATCACCGCAGAAACGAAGAAGGCAATGAAGAAAGTGCTTTCCGACATCCAAGACGGTACGTTTGCAAAAGACTTCCTTCTTGATATGTCCGACGCAGGCAGTCAGGTACACTTCAACGCAATGAGAAAGATTGCATCTGAACATCCTTCCGAAGTCGTAGGTAAGGATATTAGAAAGTTGTACAGTTGGGCGGATGAGGAAAAGTTCATCAACAACTAAAGGCGAAAGCAAAGCCGTATATACTTCGCAATACTGCGTCGCAGTCCGCGTTTTCTCGGTCACGTACGTCTAAGTACGCTCCCATCGAAAATGCTCCTGCTCCTTGTCTTGCTTGTATCTACGCCTTTGCGACTAGATGGCAAAGACGTATATACTTCGCATTTCATCGTTGCGCTCCGCTTTTCTCACTCGTGTACTACTTGTACATCTCCTTTCGAAAATGCTCGCGCGCCTTGAACTGCTCGTATCTACGCCTTTGCAAGAAAGCAAGGCAAAATTGTATAAATTTTGCAACAAAAAATTAAAATCATAAACAGGCATTAACCATGATTAAAGAAACAATAGTAGACGGATTTCAAAACGCTCCGCATAGGTCGTTGTACCACGCGCTTGGTATGACGGACGAAGAACAAGCGCGCCCCTTAATCGGGGTCGTTTGCTCGTACAACGAAATCGTGCCCGGGCACACCAACCTTGACAAAATTGCACAAGCGGTTAAGCTTGGGGTTGCCATGGCAGGCGGTACGCCCATTATGTTCCCTGCAATTACCGTTTGCGACGGTATCGCAATGGGACATACGGGTATGAAATACTCGCTAGTAACACGCGATTTGATTGCAGATTCGACGGAGGCAATGGTAAGGGCGCACGGTTTTGACGGGCTCGTAATGATACCCAACTGCGACAAAAACGTACCCGGGCTTTTGATGGCGGCGGCGCGTTTGAATATACCCACCATTTTCGTTAGTGGCGGTCCTATGCTTGCAGGTAGAGTGGGCGGTAAAAAGCGTTCGCTTTCGAGTATGTTCGAGGCGGTTGGCGCGTACACCGCAGGCAAAATCAACGAAGAACAACTCACCGAATTTGAAAGAAAGGTTTGTCCCACTTGCGGGTCTTGTTCGGGTATGTACACAGCAAACTCGATGAACTGCTTGACGGAAGTGCTTGGTATGGGCTTAAAGGGCAACGGTACGATTCCTGCCGTATATTCCGCAAGAATCGAGCTTGCAAAACACGCTGGTATGCAAGTCATGGAGCTGGTGAAAAAGAATATTCGTCCGCGTGACATTATGACGGCACAGGCGATTAAAAACGCCATTACGGCGGATATGGCGCTCGGTTGTTCGACGAACAGTATGTTGCACCTTCCTGCGATTGCAAACGAGTGCGAAGTACCCTTCGACTTAGACGAAGTCAATGAAATCAGCGAAAGAACGCCGAATTTGTGCCACCTTGCGCCTGCAGGGCCTACCTATATGGAAGACTTGAACGAAGCGGGCGGTGTGCACGCCGTTTTGAAGGAATTAGAGGCGCTTAACCTTCTCGACACGTCGGTAATGACCTGCACGGGCAAGACGATGAAAGAGAACTTGGAAGGCGTTGTCAATTTGGATGAAGAAGTCGTTAGAAAACCCGAAAACGCGTTTGGTAAAACGGGCGGTATTGCCGTGCTTAAGGGCAACCTTGCACCCGACGGCTGTGTCGTAAAACGCGCGGCGGTTGCGCCTGAAATGCTCGTTCACGAAGGACCTGCAAAGGTTTACGAAAGCGAAGAAGAGTGCATTTCGGCAATCTACGGCGGTAAAATTGAAAAGGGCGACGTTGTCGTTATTCGTTACGAAGGTCCTGCAGGCGGTCCTGGTATGCGCGAAATGTTGTCGCCGACTTCGGCGATTGCAGGTATGGGATTGGACAAAGACGTCGCGCTCATCACCGACGGGCGTTTCTCTGGCGCAACGCGCGGTGCGTCCATCGGGCACGTTTCCCCGGAAGCCGTTTCCGGCGGTACGATTGCGTACGTGAAAAACGGCGATATTATCGCCATCGATATCCCCAACTACAAAATCGAACTCAAAGTTTCCGACGAAGAGCTTGCAAAACGTAAAGCGGAAACCGTCTTAAAGAAAAAGGAAGTTTCGGGCTATTTGAAGCGGTATGCGTCGCAGGTAAGTTCGGCGGATAAGGGCGCAATTATCAATAAGTAAAGACGTATATACTTCGCATTTCGGCAGGTAAAGACGTATCTACGTCGCATTTCATCGTCGAAACTTGCGTTTTGCTCAGTCACGTACGTTTAAGTACGCTCCTATCGCAAAGCCACGTTTCTCCTTGAACTGCTCGTATCTACGCCTTTACGACGAGTTAAGTACGCTCCCGTCGAAAATGCTCCCACTTCTTGTCTTGCTCGTATCTACGCCTTTACGACGAGTTAAGTAAAGACGTATATACTTCGCATTTCATCGTTGCGCTCCGCTTTTCTCACTCGTGTACTATGTGTACATCTCCTTTCGAAAATGCTCGCGCGCCTTGAACTGCTCGTATCTCCGTCTTTACGACAAGCAAAGCATAAATCAAGCAACAAAACATTACAAAAATAAGGACAAAACAATTATGGCAATGACAATGACCCAGAAAATCCTTGCAAAACACGCAGGGCTGGAATCGGTAGAAGCCGGTCAACTGATACTTGTAGACGTGGACAGGGTGCTCGGTAATGACATTACGTCCCCCGTTGCAATCAAAGAATTCGAGCGCATCGGCGCAAACGACGTTTACGACAAAGACAAAGTCACGATGGTTATGGACCATTTCGCGCCCAACAAGGACATCAAAGCCGCGGCGCAATGCAAAATGTGTCGTGATTTTTGCGACAAGCACGAAGTTACGCATTTCTACGACGTAGGTAGGATGGGTATCGAACACGCCCTGCTCCCTGAAAAGGGTCTGGTTGTGCCTGGCGACGTCGTTATCGGCGCGGACTCGCACACCTGTACCTACGGTGCAATCGGTGCGTTTTCGACGGGTGTAGGCTCGACGGATATGGCTTGCGGTATGGCGACGGGTAAGGCTTGGTTCAAAGTGCCTTCCGCCATCAAATTTATTTTGAAAGGCAAGCTTTCGAAATACGTGTCGGGTAAGGACGTTATTTTGCATATTATCGGCAAAATCGGTGTAGACGGCGCGTTGTACAAATCGATGGAATTCACGGGCGAAGGCGTGCAGGCGTTGACCGTTTACGACAGATTAACGATTGCGAATATGGCGATTGAAGCAGGCGCGAAAAACGGTATTTTTGAAGTGGACGCGCAGACGGAAGAATATGTAAAAGCGCGTACGGACAGAGAGTTTGTTGCCTACAAAGCGGACGAAGACGCGGTGTACGACGAAACGTACGAAATCGACCTGTCGAAAATCGAACCGACGGTTGCCTTCCCGCACTTGCCCGAAAACACGCGTACGTTCGACGAAATCGGCGATATTGCCATTGACCAAGTCGTCATCGGCTCTTGCACGAACGGGCATTATAAAGACTTGGCGGAAGCGGCGGAAATTTTGAAAGGCAAGAAGATTGCAAAACGCGCCCTCGCCATCATTATCCCTGCAACGCAGGATATTTATATGAAAGCGGTAGAAAACGGTTTGGTGAAAATTTTCATCGAAGCAGGTTGTGTCGTTTCGACGCCTACCTGTGGGCCTTGTCTTGGCGGTTATATGGGTATTTTGGCGGCAGGCGAAAGAGCGGTTGCCACGACGAACAGAAACTTCGTCGGACGTATGGGGCACGTAGACAGCGAAGTATACCTTGCGTCGCCTGCGGTTGCGGCGGCAAGCGCAATTTTGGGTAAAATTGCATCCCCCAAGGAGGTAATGTAATGAAATTTACGGGTAAATCGATTAAATACGGCGACAACGTAGATACGGACGTTATCATCCCTGCGCGCTACTTGAACACCAGCGACAAAAAAGAGCTTGCGTCCCATTGTATGGAAGATATTGACAAGGATTTCGTGAAAAAGGTGTCCGTGGGCGATATTATGGTGGCAGGTTTTAACTTTGGTTGCGGTTCTTCGCGTGAACACGCGCCGATTGCCATCAAGGAAAGCGGTATTTCCCTGGTCATCGCAAGAAGCTTTGCGCGTATTTTCTATAGAAACTCTATCAACATCGGGCTTGCTATTTTAGAGTGCCCAGAAGCGGTAGACGGCATTTCCGAAGGCGACAAAGTGGAGGCGGATTTGGATGCCGGTGTCATTTACAATTTGACGACGGGCAAGTCGTTTAAGACGCAACCCTTCCCTGCGTTTATTCAAAATATCATCGAAAACGGCGGATTAGTGCCTTCGATTCAGTTGGGTGTAATCAAATAAGACGGGGGCAGGTACGAGATGAATATGAAAAATTATAATATAGCATTGTTAAAAGGCGACGGCATCGGCCCTGAAATCGTGTCTTCTGCAGTCCGCGTTTTGGAGGCGGTAGGCAAAAAGAGAAACCTTTCCTTCACCTTCACGCCTTATCTTATCGGCGGTATTGCCATCGACACCGTTGGCGAACCGTTGCCCAAAGAAACGGTAGAGGGGTGCTTGCAATCGGACAGCGTACTGCTCGGCGCGGTAGGTGGACCGAAATGGGATACGCTCCCTGGCAACCTTCGCCCTGAAAAGGCACTTCTTGGGATTCGCTCTGCGATGGGGCTTTTTACCAACCTTCGCCCTGCGAAATTGTATCCTGCGTTGAAAGGAGAGTGCCCCCTTCGCGAGGACATCGTCGAAAACGGTTTCGATATTATGATTGTGCGCGAGTTGACGGGCGGTATCTATTTCGGCGACCGTGGTTATCGTCAAGGCAAGTACGGCGAAGAGGCGTACGACACGGAAAGTTACAGCAGGATGGAAATCGAACGCATCGTCCGCGTTGCGTTTGAAACGGCAAGAAAACGCCGTAAAAAATTGACGAGCATCGACAAAGCGAACGTTTTGGAAACGTCCCGTCTTTGGAGAAAAATCGTTCACGAAATCGCGACGGAATACCCCGACGTTGAGGCGTGCGATATGTTGGTAGACAACGCGGCAATGCAACTTGTCAGAAACCCGTCGCAATTCGACGTCATCGCCACCAGCAATATGTTCGGCGATATTTTGTCCGACGAAGCGTCGCAAATTACGGGCTCTATCGGTATGCTCCCGTCCGCATCGATGGACGAAGGCACCAGGGGCTTGTACGAGCCGATTCACGGCTCTGCGCCCGACATTGCAGGTCAAAACAAGGCAAACCCCATCGCCACGATTTTGTCGGCGGCAATGATGTTGTTGTACGCGTTCAACGAAAAAGAAGCGTCGGACGACATCGTAAACGCGGTGGATAAAGTGTTGAACCAAGGCTATCGTACGGCGGATTTGGCGCACGGCGCACCGGCGCTTTCGACGGATGAAATGACGGACAAAATCATAAAAAATCTTTAATCGTTTCAGGTAGAACATGGCTAGAAATTTACAAACGGTATACGGCGGACTTTGTCTTTGCACGGTTTTCCAAAGAGTATTGGAAAAGCCCTTATTCAAGGCGTTTGAAGACTACGCGTTTGCCGAAAAAAACAACGAAAAAAGAAAGGCGTACGCGCGTTTTGTAAAGGCGGTGTACGAAGAAGGCGGTGACTTGACCGCTCTCACTTTGCGCCTTGTTTCCGAAGACGAAAACGTGTACGTAAAATCGGTGGCACAAAAGAAAACACCCGATAAAAACGTCGTCCGTTCCGCGGAAAACGAGTTGGCGCTGTTTTCCGTATTCGGCGCGTTGACGCGCAAAGATTTTGCGGACGATATGGGCGTTGCGGAAACGGAATTGCCCAACTTTACGTCCGTGAACTCGGACATGGTATCCGCTTACGAAGAAAGATTGGCGTCTTTGTCTAAATACGGCTACGGCGTGTTCTCGTCGAAACCGATGTTCCGTTTGTCCGACGACGGCGAAATCGAGCCGATTGTCAGCGCGGATAAAATCAGTATGGCGCACTTTATCGGCTATGAACAGCAACGCGGACAAATCGTGGAAAACACGCGTGCGTTCGTGGAAAATAGACCTTGTGCAAACGCGCTCCTTTGCGGGGATGCGGGTACGGGCAAATCGTCCACGGTCAAGGCGGTGGTCAATTCCTTCTTCGACGAAGGCGTGAGATTGATTGAGCTTAGAAAAGACCAGTTGAAACGCCTGCCGTCCGTAATGGCGAAAATCAGCGGTAACCCCTTGAAATTTATCATCTTTATCGACGACTTGTCGTTTAACAAAAACAACGACGATTTCAGTATGTTAAAGGCGGCGCTTGAAGGCTCGGCAAGCGTAACGGCGGAAAACGCGGTCATTTACGCAACCAGCAACCGCCGTCATATCATCAAGGAAAGTTTTGGCGACAGAGAAGGTGACGACGTGCACAGAAACGATACGATGCAAGAAACGTTGTCCTTGTCCGAACGTTTCGGTCTTACCGTTCTGTTCTCCAAGCCGGACAAATACTTGTACCTTCGTATCGTTCGTGAGTTGGCAAAACGTAGCGGCGTTACGATGGACGAAAAGGAATTAGACGTGAAAGCGGAAGCCTTCGCGCTTAGAAAAGGTAGCCGTTCCGCGCGTTGCGCCGAACAGTTTGTCGACAGTTTGTTATAATAGGTTGAAAGACTAAAAAATAAAAGAGGAAAGCATATGTGGTTTTTTAGAAAAAAATTAAAATGTAAAGAAGTGTATGATTATTTCATTTTCCAAGCTGTAAATAAAAACGTGTACGGCTTTGGCACCACTTGGAAATTTGGGAAATCTTTGAACGGTAAGTCGATTTGCTATACGACGATGACCACCCGTTATAACAAATGGGATATCGCTTGCGAATTTTATTTTGATAAAGCGACGCAACGATTGATGATGGAAGTCAAATTTAGCAACCTTATCTTAGGTGGCAACAATTCTGCCGCAAGGGCTTTGCAAAAGATGATTGACGAAAGATTTCCAACGCTCAGCATCCTGTACCGCCCCAACGAAACGTTGGTTACGATGGGTCGAATCGTATGCAAAAAGCGTGACCAAATGGACAAAATTGTTTCCGATATGGTTTCGAAGTGGAACGCAAGCGGTTTCCTTTCGTTTGTAGACGCAAATTTCAAAACGACGGAAGAATTAAAACAAAGATAAAAGCATCTTAAAACCATTTCTAAAAAGGAAGAAAATTATGCTTACGATTGACAGCGTATACAGCGCAAGCAACGCGTTAAAAGGCGTTGCAAGAAAAACGGACGTTCTTTACGCGCCCAAACTTTGCAAAGACGTCGAGCTGTACTTAAAAACGGAAAACTTACAAATCACGGGCTCGTTCAAGGTGCGTGGCGCGTACTATAAAATGACGCGTCTTTCCGACGAAGAAAAGGCGAGAGGCGTCATTGCTTGTTCAGCAGGCAACCACGCGCAGGGCGTAGCGTTGGCGGCGCAAAAGAACGGTATTAAGGCGGTAATTTGTCTGCCCGACGGCGCACCCATTTCTAAAGTCGAAGCGACGAAAAGCTACGGCGCGGAAGTTTGCCTTGTGGAAGGCGTGTACGACGACGCGTACAATAAAGCGTTGCAACTGCGCGACGAAAAGGGATATACCTTTATCCATCCTTTCAACGATGAACAAGTGATTGCAGGGCAGGGCACGATTGCGCTGGAAATCCTTGACCAAGTCCCCGATATGGACGCGGTTGTCATCCCCGTCGGTGGCGGTGGCTTGATTGCGGGTATGGCGTACGTCTTGAAGACGCTGAATCCGAGAATTAAGGTGTACGGCGTAGAGGCTAAGGGCGCGCCTTCGATGAAAAATTCGATAGAACACGGCGCAATTGAAACGTTGAGCGCGGTGTCGACGATTGCGGACGGTATCGCTGTAAAGACGCCCGGTACGCTTACCTACGAGCTGTGCAATAAATACGTAGACGAAATCGTAACCGTTTCCGACGACGAAATTTCGGCGGCGATTTTGGCGCTTATGGAACAGCATAAGCTGGTTACGGAAGGCGCAGGCGCGGTTGCGGTTGCGGCGACGATGTTTGGCAAAATTGATTTGAAAGGTAAAAAAGCAGTGTGCCTTTTGTCGGGCGGTAACATTGACGTGACGATTCTTTCGCGCGTAATTAAGCGCGGTTTGTTGATGTCGGGTAGAAATTGTCAGCTTATGATTGAGCTTATGGACAAACCCGGTCAGTTGAAAAACGTTTCGCGCATTATCGCGGACATGGGCGGTAACGTAACGTCCGTCCATCACGAGCGTGCAAACGAAGGCTCGGACGTAAACGGGTGCTATCTTCGTATCGTGTTGGAAACGCGAAACCATCAGCACATTAGCGACATTAAAAAAGCGTTGACGGATTATGGCTTTAAGCTGATATAAACGAATAAAGGAGCAAAGAAAATGGCAGAACTTTTGAAAGTAGCAACGGATAAAGCGCCTTCGGCAATCGGTCCGTATTCGCAGGCAATCATCTGTGGAGATATGGTGTTTACGTCGGGGCAAATCCCCATCAATCCTGCAAGCGGAAACGTCGAAGCGACGACGATTGAAGCGCAGGCACAGCAAGTTATGAAAAACCTTGGCGCGGTGTTAGAAGCTGCGGGAAGTTCGTTTGAAAAAGCGGTAAAGACGACCTGTTTCTTGGCGGATATGAACGATTTTGTGGCGTTTAACGCGGTGTATGCGGAATATTTCACCACCAAGCCTGCAAGAAGTTGCGTCGCAGTAAAAACGTTGCCTAAAAACGTGCTTGTAGAAGTAGAAGTGATTGCAACCAAATAAGCAAAGGTACACGAATTAAAAAAAGACCAACGAAGGCGATCGTTGGTCTTTTTGGTTTTTTCGCCCCTTTGCGTGCGCCTGCTTGAAGGGGACGGGCTGGGTTGAAAATGATGAATTCTGCAATAGAAAAGCGAATTTTTGTTAAAAAATGTAAAAAAGATAACCGCCCTGGGATTTTGTAATTCCAGGGCGGTTACCTAATATGATAAGGGGGAAAATGATGAGCGTTATTATGCGTAATCGCTTGTGTCCAACCGATTTACAAGTATATTTTAGCACTCAAAATGAAAAAAGTAAAGGAAAATTTCAAGGAATTTTTTTTGCCCCCAAATCTAGTCTGTACAAGCAAAAAATGTTAATTTTTCACAAATTAACATTTTTTGAAATCCTTACATAACACGACACAAAAAGCAGGCAAGTACGATGGAGAGAAGATAGGAAAAAAGGGCGATGGCAACGGCGGAAGAAAAGGTTTTGCGTGGGATTCCCGCAAAGTATACCGCGCCGATGTAAAAAATCGTTTCCGACGAGCCGTAGACGACGCAGGCGCAACGCCCGATGAAACTGTCTACGCCAAAATCCCCTAAAATATCAGAAAGGACGGCAAGCGCACCGCTACCGGACATCGGCTTGATGAAAATGAGTGGCGCTAATTCTTCCGGTACGCCAAACAACGAAAAGACGGGGCGAACGAAGTCGGCGATGTGCGCGCTGAAACCGCTTGCGTCTAAAAGTTTTGTCAAAAGAATTATGCTGACGAGATAAGGAAAAATGGACAAAACCAAGGGGACTGCGCCTTTGACGCCTTCGGTAAAACTTTCGTACACGCGCACTTTTTTAATGAAAGCGAAAAGGAAACTTGCAAGAAAAATCAAGGGGATGATTAGGGCGAAAATTTTCATAAACTCGTACCTGCCCCCTTCATTTTTATCGTTTTTGCGAAAAACGGGTCAGTTTTCGACGCTTTTTTAGGACGCAAAAGAAGGAAAACCAAGCTTACGCCCAAAACGGTGGAAAACGTGGTCGTAATCAGCGTGGGTAAAATGACGTCGTAGGGGGCGGTGCTTTTTAGCGCGGTGCGTACGGCGACGATGGACGTGGGTAAAACCTGCAATGACGTCGCGTTTAAGACGAAGAAGACGGCGGAAGAAAACTCCGCGTGTGTAGACTTGTCTAAAAGCCGTGCTCCGCGAATCCCGTACGGTGTCGCCGCGCCTGAAATGCCCAAAAGGTTGACGGATAGGTTCATGGACACGACGGACAGCGTTTCTTCGTCGTCCGTTTTCAAAAGCCGTTTTGCGACGGGTTTTACAAGCCGGGCAATCGCCTGCGAAACACCGCTGTCTTCCCAAAGCCGTATAAGCCCCATCCAAACGGCGTACGTCGAAACGAGAGAAAGGGAGAGTGTAGCGGCTGTAGACGCGCCGTCGAGCATTACGGCAAGAAGTTTGTCGGGGTTTGTGCAAAGAAAAAACAACGCGGTGGTTGTAAAAACGAAAAAAAATAAGACGTTCATACGTCTACTATATGCGAAAATGATACGGAAAAGGACGAAGGCGAGAAAAAGGCGACGCGGAAAAGCGAAAAACGGTTTACTTTTTTATAAAAAAGTATTATAATAAGGGGGAAAGAGAGAAAAAGGAGTCGGGTTATGGCAAAAAAACCTTATTACATCACGACGGCGATTGCTTACACGTCGGGAAAACCGCATATCGGGAACACCTACGAAGCGATTTTGGCGGACGCCATTGCGCGGTTTAAGCGCAAGCAGGGCTTTGACGTATTCTTCCACGCGGGTACGGACGAGCACGGACAAAAAATCCAGGAAAAAGCGGAACTTGCAGGGGTATCGCCCCAAAATTTCGTGGACGGCGTTGCGGACGAAATTAAGAGTATTTGGGACTTGGTGGGCACGTCGTACGACAAGTTTATGCGTACCACGGACGAAAACCACGTCAAGCAGGTGTCTAAAATTTTCAAAAAGTTCTACGACCAAGGCGACATTTACAAAGGTTATTACGAAGGTATGTACTGTACGCCTTGCGAATCGTTTTGGACGGAAAGCCAGTTGAAGGACGGCAAATGCCCCGACTGTGGCAGGGACGTAAAACCTGCGAAGGAAGAGGCGTATTTCTTCAAGATGGGCAAATACGCGGACAGGTTGATTGAACACATCAACACGCACCCCGAATTTATCCAACCCGTTTCGCGTAAAAACGAAATGATGAACAATTTCCTTTTGAAGGGGTTGCAGGATTTGTGTGTGTCGCGCGTTTCCTTTACGTGGGGCGTGCCCGTCGAATTCGACCCCCGTCACGTCGTCTACGTTTGGCTGGACGCGTTGACGAACTATATCACGGGCATCGGCTATGACGCAGACGGCAACCACGCCGACAACTACAAAAAATACTGGCCTGCCGACCTGCATCTTATCGGCAAGGACATCTTGCGTTTCCACACCATTTACTGGCCGATTTTCCTTATGGCGATGGGCGAACCGTTGCCTAAACAAATCTTCGGACATCCCTGGCTTTTGCAAGGCGATGGGAAGATGAGTAAATCGAAAGGCAACGTCATTTACGCGGACGATCTTGCAAGACTGTTCGGCGTAGACGCGGTGCGTTATTTCGTGCTCCACGAAATGCCGTTTGACAACGACGGTCAAATCACGTGGGAGCTTGTTGCCGAACGCTTTAACACCGAACTTGCCAACGTGCTTGGCAATCTCGTCAGCCGTACGGTTGCGATGATTGACAAATATTTCGGCGGTACGGTTGTGAAATCGACGAAGGAAGAAGAGCCTGACGCAGAGTTCAAAGCAACAGTCACGGAAACGGTGAAAAAAGTGGTGGCAAAGGCGGACGAACTGCGTATTGCGGACGCAATTTCCGAAATTTTCGCGTTGTTTAGACGCGCAAACAAATACATCGACGAAACGATGCCTTGGGCGCTTGCTAAGGACGAAACGAAGAAGGAACGCTTAAACGACGTGTTGTACAACTTGGCGGAAGCCGTGCAAATCGGCGCGTCGCTGTTGGACAGCTTTATGCCTGAAACCAGCGTGAAAATCTTCGCGACGTACGGTGGCGAAACGAGAAGTTTGGAAGACTGCGCGAAATTCGGTTTGCGCGACAGCGTAACGGTAAGTGCCACAGCTCCTATGTTTGCAAGGCTTGATTTCAAAACGCTTGCGCCTGCCATTGAACAAATCCGCGCAAAGCAAGCGGAAGAATACGCAAAAGAACAGGCAAAAGCCAACGGCGAAACGACGGCAACGCCCGTGGAAGAGCCTGCGGAAACGGAAAAAACGCCCGAAATCGCCTTTGACGATTTTATGAAAGTTGAACTGAAAGTGGGCGAAATTATCGCTTGCGAACCCGTACCTAAGTCGTCGAAACTCTTAAAAGAAACGGTAAAATTCGGCAAGGAAACGCGCACCGTCGTGTCGGGGATTGCCAAGCATTATAAACCCGAAGAAATGGTGGGCAAAAAGGTGGTGTTCGTCACCAACCTTGCGCCGAGAAAGGTTTGCGGAATCTTGTCCGAAGGTATGATTTTGGCGGCGGAAGACGAAACGGGCGCAATGAGCTTAATCGTGCCTGAAAAGGACGTTTTGGACGGTACGCGCCTTGGTTAAGGATACGTATATCGACGTGCATTGTCACTTGACGGGCGACGAATACGACGAGCTGGGCGGTGTGGACGCCGTGATTCAAAGCGCGCGAGAAGACGGCGTAAAAATTATCGTTTGCTCCGGCTATGATTTAGACTCGTCCATTGTCGCAAAGGACGTTGCGGAAAAACACGCGGACGTGTATTTTTCGGCAGGTTTTCACCCTAGCGAGTTGTTTAAGTACAAGGACGGCGATTTGGAAAAATTGCGCGAGCTTTGTCGCCACGAAAAGTGCGTCGCCGTAGGCGAAATAGGGTTTGATTATCATTTCGACGACAATCCGCCCAAGGAAATGCAACGCGACTTATTTGTGCAACAACTGCGTTTAGCGGACGAGTTGGGTCTTCCCGTCGTATTGCACAGCCGTGACGCGTGCAACGAAACGTTGGAAATTTTACGAGAAAACGCAGGGCTTTTGCAAAAGGGCGGATTGATGCACTGCTATTCCTATTCCGCGGAATCGGTACGTGATTTTGTCGCGCTGGGTTTGTATTTCTCGTTTGGCGGACCGTGCACTTTCAAAAACGCGAAAAAGGTGTACGAGAGCGTTAAACTCGTACCTGCCCACCGCATTTTGACGGAAACGGATTGTCCTTATCTCACACCCGTCCCCTTTAGGGGTACGTTCCCTAACCAGCCTAAGCACGTAAAGCACGTGCTTTTAGCGATGGCGGAACTTCGCAATGAAAACAAGGAGGAACTTGAAAAACAAGTTTTGGAAAATGCAAAAACTTTGTTTTTTAAGTTGAAATAATCTTATGGAAGAAAACAAAACGAAACCCCAGCAGGGCGAAAACGTGCAGGGCGGTGGCAGAAAAAGACGCCGTCGTCATCGTGGACACGGTGGCGGAAACGGCAACCAGGCGCAACAAAATCAGCAAAACCAAGCGCAACAGCCCCGTCAAAACCAGCAAAACGGGAACAAGCAAAACCAACAAAACGCCAACAAACAAACGCAACAAAACCAGGCGCAAAACGGCGGTAAGAAAAATAAAAATAAGCAACCGCAACAAAACGGCGGTAAGCAACAAAATAACGAGCAAAACCGCAAGGACACCTACGTCTACGCGTTGGACGGGAATTTGTACGTCAACCTTACCAACAAATGCTCGAACGGTTGCGATTTTTGTGTACGCAACGAAAGGACGAGTTATTACGGACACTATTTGTGGTTGAAAAACGGCGACCCGACGGCGGAAAAAGTGATGTCCGCGTGCAACGGTTACGGCGATTTGACGCGCTTTAAGGAAGCGGTGTTCTGTGGTTTTGGCGAGCCGACGTATAAGGTGGCGGAAATGGTTGCGCTTTGCGATTATTTCCACGAAAAGGGATTAAAAACGCGTCTGAACACGAACGGGCAGGGCAACCTTATCAACAAGCGCGACATCACGCCCGATTTGGTGGGCAAAATCGACTTCGTCAACGTGTCCTTGAACGCGTCGTGCGGGGAAAAATATCAACCGATTTGCCGTTCTCAATTCGGGGAAAGCGGGTTTACGGGTTTGATTGAATTTGCCAAGCTTTGTCGTAAAAATGGCATTGCGTGCCGTTTCTCCATCGTCGACTGCATCGGCGAAGAAGAAGTGGAAGCCTGCAAACGCCTTGCGGAAAGCGTAAAAGTGCCTTTATACGTCCGTAAATATATTATCGATTCCTAAAGGAGATTTGTATGAAAACGATGAGAAAATTCTTGATTGCGATTGTGGTTTGTTTCAGTCTTTCTTTCGCGGTTGTAGGTTGCGGTGCGCTAACGGAAGAAAGCTATGCTTCGTCTTCGTCCGTTGCGGTTACGCCTTCGTCGGAAGAAAGTAGTGTAATTTCGTCTGAAGAGCAATCGTCCGAAGAAAGTAGCGAAGTTTCGTCCGAAGAACAATCGTCGGAAACGAGCAGTGAAGAGTCTACGTCTTCCGAAACGAGTAGTGAAGTTTCGTCCGAAGAAGGTTCGTCGGAAAGTGTAGAAGACAGCACCGAGTCGTCCGAAGAAAGCACCAGCGACGAAGACGGCAGTTGGACGGGTATACATAGACCGTAAGGGGCAGGTATGCAAGAACTCCGCTTAATACTCGAAAAACACGGTTTCCATTTTAAGAAACAGTTCGGGCAAAATTTCATTTCAGACACCAACCTTTTACGTTCTATCGTGGACGCGTCGGGTATTACCGAAGACACGACGGTGGTGGAAATCGGTTGCGGTGCGGGTACGCTGACGCGTGCGCTTGCCGAGCGCGCGAAAAAGGTGTACGCCTTTGATATTGACCGCGATTTACAACCCGTTTTGGCGGAAACGCTCTCTGGGCTTGACAACGTCGAAGTGATTTTCCGTGACTTTAACAAAATGGACTTAAAACCCTTCGAAGATGAAATAGGCGCGTACACGGTAGTGGCAAATTTGCCTTATTACATCACGACACCCCTTGTAACCAAGCTCCTTGAAGAAAGCGAAAAGGTGCAAGGATTGTCGATTATGGTGCAAGAAGAGGTGGCGGAACGCTTTTGCGCGAAGGAAAACACGCCCGAATACGGCGCAATCACGGCAGGAATCGCCTTAAAAGGGAGCGCGCGTATCGTAAAACGCGTACCAAGGACGTTATTTTTCCCGCGTCCTAACGTCGATTCAGCCGTCGTAAAAATCGATTTTGAACGGGGCAGGGTTGCGGTGAAGGACGAAAAAGCGTATCGCCAAACGGTAAAATGCGCGTTTTTGAACCGTCGAAAAACTTTGGAAAACAACCTTGTCAACTTCTTCAAGTTGACGCGAGAAGACGCAAAACGTATTTTGGCGCAGGCAGGCGTCGAAGAAAAGGCGCGCGGAGAAACGCTTTCGCCGTGGCAACTTGCCAAATTGTCCGACGTGTTGATGGACAACGGTGCATTGTAAGGTTAAAACAGGATTTTTTAAGGCAAAGCAGGTCGCTTTGCCTTATTTTTGTCATTTTTTGACACACTTTTATACGAAAATAAGAAGAAAACGGGTTTTTGGCATATTATAATGAAACCGAGTATGCTATCGCGTGTAAGCGCGCGTTGGGCGCAATTATGCGCATATAGACACCGTTTTTTTGCAAGACAGTAAAAATAATACAACGGTGTTTTCAAAAAAACCTATTGAACGAAAACGTTTTTTATGGTATAATGAACAATACGCAAGGCGGTGGCGCAGGGCAGGAAAAAACGGCTAAAAACGGCGCAACGCAAGCAAAAATCGCAAAAACAGGCAAAAACGTTATAAATGGAAATATAAAAGTATACTTTTTATAATGCACGGACGGAAAAAGCATGTTATAATGTACGTGGATACGTGCCTTTATTTGTTTGCAACGTAAAACGAGCCGTCGACGAAATCGATGGAAAAAACTGTATCAAGGCGTATAGGTAAAGCCAACGGGGACGTCGCCCGACAAAACGGCGAAGAGTAAGGTACCTTACTGATTTATTACATAAATCAGTATAAGATATTGTTAGGAAAAAAATTAGCAAGTAAGGAGAAACTTGTATGAAATGTAGCTCGGGAAAGATTTATGAAACTCCCACAGTAGACGTACTTTTGATTTATGCAGAAGACGTCATCAGGACCAGCGTGGAAGGTGGCGTCGACGGCGACAGCTTAGGCGACTGGTGGGGAAACAACAATTAAAGGAGGGAAAAGCGTATGAAGAAAATCAGAAAATGGTTATTGTCTATTTGCACGGCAGTAGGCGCGTTTTGTTTCGCTTTTGCCGGCTTTGGTTTTGTCAACAAAGACGTGGACACGGCACAGGCTGAAGAAAGCGGACTTGTAGCGTACGACGTATACGGTGGCTCTGTCCGTCTTGTAGACGATGCGCACGGCACGGGTATTCGTTTCCACGTTGGTATGACGTTGGAAAACTTTGCCAAATACGGTACGATTGACGGCAAGAAGGGCGTATTAAACAGCAACTACCAAACGGGTACGTTGCTTCTTCCCGCGCACCTTTTGAACGGCAAGACGTTGGAAGTAGGCGGTACGGGTTATAAAGCAACGCTTTCCGACACGGACACGTCCGAACTTTGGTATAAGGCGGAAATTGGCAACGTAGAATACATGCAAACGGTAATCTACTTGTACAATATTCCCAAGTCGGACTTGGGTACGGAAATTTCCGTCCGTGGTTACGTATATGATAAGACCGCGGGCACGCACGTGTACACGGACCAGTTGGATACGCTTTCTTTGTCGGCTGTTGCAGAGCTTGAATATTACGACGAAGGCTCTAAACTGACGGCGGAACAAAAATCCGACTTAAAGGAAACGTACATCGACAAGACGGTGACCTTCCAAGTCAACGGCGGTGCGGGAATTGAGCGTGAACTCGATTATAACACGCCCGTAAGCACGGCAGAAACGCCTGCAACGGTTGCCAACGCAGAATTTGTCGGCTGGTATAAAAAGGACGGTGTAACGCCCTTTGATTTCACCGCGCCTGTAAAGAACGATGCCGTCGCGTACGCAATCTATAGACGCGATATTTCCATTGAAAGTGGAGCGTCTTTGACCGATTACATCAAAGACTACACCTACACCGCAATCCAGGGCGCAGTATACACCGCGCCTGGTGGTAGCACGTACACGCTTTCCAGCGGTGAAACGCAGTTGGACTTGACGGCGCTTGCGCAAAACCCCCAAGACCACGGCGAAGGTACGCTTACCGTTTCTCTTCAAAACGGCAACTCTAATTTCACCGTTACCCTTCCCGTAACGGTGGTTACGAAATACATCGGCGACCTTGCGACTTTCCAAACGACGATTACCGACGCGAGCGTTGTTGACGGCGCTCCTATTTACGGTTATTACAAATTGACTGCAGATATCGGTGATGCTACGAGTGACTGGGTAGATATTTCTACGACGTATATTTCTGACTGGAATCAGAAGACGTTCGGTTTCTTTGGTACGATGAACGGTCAAGGACATACCATCTATACCGCGTCGAACTACTATTACGGTATTTTTGGCGCATTAAAAAATGCTACCGTAAAGAATTTCACGCTTGTTGACCGTTGGTTGGGTGGCGGTAATACGTCCGCTTTGGCGTATTTGGTACAAAATTCAATCGTCGAAAACGTAACGATTAGGGCTATCAATAACAGCGGGTCTAGAAATAGTACGGCTTGGATTACGGGTGCGGCAAACGCGCAATCGACGGTTTTTAGAAACGTTACCTTACAATCCAAAAGCGTCTTAACTATCGACGGTTTGTTTGGTGCAGCTTTTTACGGTGAACCTTCGGACGCAAGGGCTTGTACTTTCGAAAACTTTGTAATTGAAGAAAATCTTACGCTTACTCGTTTGGGCAGCCACTCGTATTGGAAGAAAGCGTACGTAGACCCTTCCGTCGGTGAAGGAAAAACGATTACGATTAGCAGTGTGGACTATACGACGCAAGTGCTTAAAGGTATTGTTTCGAAAACAAATTTGACGGCGGCTACCTTGGAAGACAAGCAAGAAATTGTTTTGACGGACGACAACACGATTGACCTTGGCGACGCGTACGAAGGCGCAGATATTCTCAGCGTAAAACTTGGCAATTATGATTTGGGTACCGACCTTGAAAACTTGGAAATTCCCCAAAACATGGTTTCCGACGGCGCAGTATTCGGCAACCAAACGATAACCGTACTTGCCAACGTCAACGGCGTGGCAACGACGATTACCGTGCCCGTAACCGTAAAACAAGTGGATTCTACGGCGGTTACGTTGGATAACAGACAAGACCTTGTTATGACGGACAGCACGTTTGCCCTTTCGCTTGGAACGCAGTACAAGACGGCGAAAGTGCAGTCGATTTTGCTTGACTCGTACAACTTGGGCACGAATCTTTCCGCGTTGACGGTGTCCGATGCGTTAAAGGCAGACGTTCAAAACCACGGCGAAAAGGACGTTACGATTACGGCAACGGTTGCAGGTAAGCCTTACGTATTTACCGTGCCCGTAACGCTCGTAACGGAAGAAATTACGACGATTGACCGTATTTGGGAACTTCGTCCGAAGGCGGACAACGCAGTCGTATACGGTTATTATAAACTTGCAAACGACGTCGGCTCGTCCACGTATTCTTTGGTGCAAGGCACTAGCGTTCCCAACAACAACAAAACCACCGACGGTTGGCGCGCAACCTTGGACGGCAACGGCTATTCGATTACGTACAAATCGGTGTATAACGGTCACGGCTTATTTGGTGAAATCGGCGAAGGTGCAGTCATCAAAAACGTAACGATTAACGACTACGGTGTGGCAAGCCATTTCGGTGGCTCCGGTTTCGCAAAGAATATCCAAGGCGCAACCATTAAAAATATGGTATACAACGTATGCGCTACGATAACCCGCGTAGCTTACGCACAATCGGGTGTTTTGTCCTGCGCTAACAAGAATACGGGTGTGAACAACACGACGTTTGAAAACGTAGTTATCAACGCGGAAGGCAAGACGATTGCTTCCGTATTCGGTGGCGTGTTCTTGCCCGAAACCTGTACGTTTAACAACGTATACGTATACGCGGAAACGTTGTATGAACTCGGTAACAGCGTATACGAGTGCGCAACTACGGCAGCAAACGCAACGTCCATTACGTCCGTTGCAGGCATTACGGTAGCAACCGCGCCTACGAACGTCAACGTAACGCTTGATGGTACGCAGGACATCGTACTTTCGAAAGCAACCAACGCGCTTGACCTTGGCACGTACAAAGCCGAAGACGTACAAACGATTACGCTTACCATGGGTGGCGTAAACTACGACTTGGGCAACGACGTATCGGCGCTCAATATTCCCGACACGGCAAGAAATGCAAAGGATAAGCACGGCAACGCAACGGTGAAAGTCGTTCTCAAGGATAAGTACTCGCTTGCAACGACGACGATTACCATAAACGTCCTTGTCGTAACGAAAGACATCACCACGACGGACGAATTTGTTGAAACGTTCAAGATGACGACCATCGACCCGCTTTACGGTTATTACCGTCTTGCAAACGACATCGGTGATTCGACGTTTGTCTTCTTCAACAACTACGGTGCGCCGAACTACACCTACGGTGCATACGGCTTCCGCGGTACGTTCGACGGCAACGGTAAGACGATTAACGGTAAGACGGGCACGCGCGGTATGTTCGGTATCGTCGGCTATAACGCAATCATTAAGAACTTGACCGTAAACGATTATTATTTCGGTAACAATGCAAACAACTCCGGCTATCAAGCGGTATTCGCGACGTTGATTGCAAAGGCAACCTTCACGGACGTAACCGTCAATATGCTTGGCGCAGGTACGCCTGAAGTGAAGGCAAACGTAGGTTGGTTGGCATTTATGTCCACTTTCGATTCGACGTTTACCAACGTAACGCTTAACGCAGAAGGTTTTGACGTTGCAGGTATTTTCGGTAACGCATACTACGAAAAGAATCCTTCAAGCGGTAATGATACGGATACGGCAAACGTCTTTAACAACGTTTCGATTATCGCAAATTCCGTCCTTACCATCGGTACGACGGGCACGACCAACGTAACTTCGGAAGAAGGCATTACGTTAAGATTGCCTACGGAAAGCGTAACGCTTGATTCGCAAACCGTTTTGGTAAGCGCGCCTTCTATTAACCTTGGCGAATACCAAGGCTTGACGGTTGCAAGCATTAAGTCTTTGGACGGCAAAACCAACTATGGCACCAACGCGTCCGCGCTTACGGGCGTAACTTCGGGCGAACAGACGTTGGTTGTTTCCGGTACGATTGGCGTGCAAGAATATGAAATCACCATCCCTGTTGTCTTCGCGGACGGCATCATCACGACGATGGAACAACTGGAATCGGCTGTTCGTTACTACGGCACGAACAAGACGGGCTATTACGTTCTTGGCAACGACGTATCCTATACGGAAGAAAGATTTGCTTTGGATGAAAACCCGACGAGAAAGTATGTCAGTGCTGGTACGACGGGCTTCCTTGGTACGCTCAATGGTATGGGGCACACCATTACTTGGGATATGGCAACGGCTGTGGACGGTATCTTCGGTACGGCAGGTGCAGCAACCGTTAAAAACTTGACGATTACCGCGGTTAATTATGTTGCGGGAGCTGGTAAATGCGTAGTGGCGTATATCTCCAACGCTTCGCTTACAGACGTAACGATTAATGTAATCGGAAGCGGGGCAATTAGTACGGCTAGCGGACACGGTACGATTATTGGTAACGTAATCTATGGCGGTACTTGGACGAACGTTACCATAAACTCGACGATTGGCATTGGTACGTTGCTTGGTACGGCGACCAATTTGGCAAGCAGTAAGTATACGAACTGCGTAGTCAATGCGCCTTCGCTTACGTGGTATGACGGCTCGCATAATACGGCAACGGGTTGGACGTATTCCACGCCCGTAGACGTAACGTTAGACGCACAGGCAATCGCGCTGAACGCTGAAACCAAGTCGCTTGCGCTTGGTCAGTACGCTGATATTCAACCTATAACGATTACGGCTGGTGGCGTAAGTCTTGGTTTGGACGTAAATGCATTGCAAGTCCCTGCAAGCTTAACCGCAGGCGAATACACGGTAAACGTACTTGGTACGTTGAACGGCAACCTTTACAACGTTGCCATCCCCGTAGTCTTTGCGGACGGCGTCATCACGACGATGGAAGAATTAGAACAAGCCGTTCGTTTCTATGGAAATGCTACGACGGGTAATAAGTCTGGCTATTACGCGCTCGGCAACGACATTGTCTTCAACGCGAGCGCGTTGGAAAAAGTAGCAACGACGCATTACAACGACGTTGGTTTCACAGGCACGCTGAACGGTATGGGTCATAGCATCGCTTGGGATATGGGCGTTGCGAACACGAAAAACGGTATCTTTGGTTCGTTGTCGGGTACGGCAGTCATTAAAAACTTGACGGTCAACGCGACGAATTATGCGATTGGTTATCAAAAGAACGTATTTGCGACGTACAGCCGTGCGAAATTTACCGATGTTACGGTAAATATCAGCGGTGTTGGTGGCACGAATATCCCTGTCGACGGTCAGTATGGCGCAATCATTGGTAGCGCGTCGTACAGCGGTGCTTGGACGAACGTTGTTATCAATTCCGAAGTACACCTTGAAGGCGTATTCGGTACAAATGCGGCTAACTTGCCGACGTTTACGAACTGCGCGCTCAACGTTCCTTCGTATGGAATCTTGTCAAAAGGCGTTACGACAAAAGCAGGTCTTACCATTACCCTTACGAAGTCCTTGTCTGAAAAGGAAGTTTGGATTGACACGGACAAAACGCTTGATTTGGGCGAATATGCAGGCTTTACCGTCACCAGCATTAAGACTGCAGACGGCGAATACGACTTTGGCACCAACGCAAGCGCGTTGACGATTCCTTCGGGCATCACGACGGGCAATGCGACGCTTATCGTTACGGCGACGGACGGCACGATAAACTACAAGATTACCGTTCCCGTAAAATTCTGCTCGCTTGAAGAAGCAACCAGCGTCGAAATTACGGACAGAAGCGAACAAGCCATCGACCTTGGCATTACCAACGGCGTTGTCAATAACGACCAAACGTATACCATCGCTTTGGACGGCTTGTCTAAGTACAACTTCGTTTCCGCAACGATTAACGGCAAAACCTTTAACGATATGACCTTCAACGTCAACGCGTTTGGTAAGACGTTTGGCGCAACGGAAATGACGGTTACGTATCTTTGCTCTGGTGAAAACAGAACGATTACCGTACCTGCTGTCTTAGCAACGAAGGTGCTTACCACGGCAAGCGATATCAACAACTGGACGGCTTGGGCAGACGCGTACAACGGCACGACGGGCGACTGGATTTACGACGGTTATTTCGTGCTCGGTAACGACATCGACTACAACGGTAAGTTCGAAACGCCTGTTCACGGTCAGGCGGATTCGACGGGTAAGCCTATCGAATACGCGTCCGGTCAAGAAGAACTTGGCTTTAGGGGTACGTTTGACGGTAGGGGCTACGCGATTAAGAATATGCGCGTTTCCGACACCTTCAACGGAACGACGTATTTCGATTCGACGGCGCCCGACGTCTTCGAAAAGAAGGAATTTAGTAACGGTACGCACTACCGTATGACGGCGTTTATCACGAAGATGCACAAAGACGGCGTCCTTAAAAACGTTGCCTTCTTGGGTGGCGTAGCCGATTACAACGCATACCTTGTCGGTTGGGGCGAAGGCTTGGTGGAAAACGTATACGTGAAGTACACGGAAGAAAACGCATGGGCTTCGGCGTACGTCGTAACCATCAACAACCAGTCGATGTACGGTAGGGTAACGATGAAGAACTCTATCATCGACATTACCGAACAAAAATTCAAGAATGCAGGCACGACGGCATATTTCATTATCGGTCAGGCAATAGACGACTACAACCTGTATCAAAACGTATTTATCGTTGGTGAAATGCCGAGCAAGATGGTGGCAGTTCGTTATAACAACACCGACTTGCAAGGGTCTGAAGACGGAATTGTGCCTCGTGGTTACGACTATTTCGCAAACTATGCAAGCGCAGGCGAATTCCTTGCGGAAAACGCAGACACCGTCAACGGTTGGAACTATTTCGATGCAAACGCAACCAGTCTTTCGATAAACGGCAACACCTTGCTTACGGCACCCGCAGTCGAAAAATCGAACACCAAATACTTTGTCAATGAAGACAACACGGCAACCGACTACGTCATCGTCTACGACGATAGAAACGACTTTGCAAGAGAAGCGGCAGGTTTCATCGGCAAAATGTTCTATCGCGCGACGGGTACGGTTACGTATGCGACGTCTACTACGTTGGCAGGTACGTTCTCTGAAAACGTACAAGATGGCATCGTCCTGCCTAGGGCAACGACGGCTACGTGGAGCGATACGGCTTGCTACATCGTCATCGGCGACGTTGTAGGTATGCCGGTTAGCGACGTGATTGCAGGCAAAGACCTTGACCACACCTACTTAATTCAATCGGAAGGAAATTCCGTATTCATTTACGCAAAAGACGGAAACGATTACCTTGCGGCGGCTCACCGTTTCTTGGAAGAAACGCTTGGGTTTAGGGCGTATGACGACGACGTTGTTACGTTTGACTATCAAGACGGTATTACCTTCAACGACAGTACCTTCGACATCGTATCCACCGTTGCGTTCAGTGAACGCGGTCAAACCAACGCAGGTAACCCTTACAAAGTAGCACAGCGTGCCATCAACAGCCACGACTTCTGGTCGATGGGCCCTGTAGGTACGTATCAGCAAACGGGTGAAACGCGCGTTTACGGCGTCCACAACACGTTGTTCTGGTTGCCTTATGAAGAGTTTGGTTCGACGCATCCGAAATGGTATAGAGAGGCTATTTCCAGAACGGGTGCAAACGGTACGTATAAAGCGTACGACGTTTGCTACACGGCAAACGACAACGAAACCGAGCGCGCGGCGATGGTTAGCGCTTTGGCGACAAAGATGGTTGCTGTGTTGGATGCAAATCCCGATAAGACGGCACTCTCCTTCTCGATGATGGACAATTATTCGATGGACCCTTGTAAGTGTAGTGGCTGTAGGAAGGCAAGCGATGCTAAGATTGTTAACGCTATGAAAAATAATACGGCGGCCGCATTGAGATTCCTTTCCGAAGTTGCAACGGAAATTGAAAGATTGCGTCCTGATAGAGAGTTCCAGCTTTACACCTTGGCGTACTACTACTTGCTTACTGCGCCTACGGACTCTGAGTTGCAAAAAGTTGGTTTTGACACCACGAAAGCGCATAAGGGCGTCAACGAACACGTCGGTGTTCTGTACGCGCCTGTAAGGGTCGGCGTAGAAACGCTTGATTTGAATAACTCGGCAAACAGCGCGATTTACAACGACATGGTGGCTTGGTCTAAGATTACCGACCACGCGTCGCTTTGGTTGTACGATACGCTTTTCCACAACTATATGATGCCCGTCGACACCTTTGAATCGATGCTTAACTGGCTTGCATACGCAGTCCAAATCTTCGGCAAAGACGTGGCTTGGGTGGTTGTAAACGGCCAGTCGAGACAGTACGCGCAAACGGCGTTTGAATCGTTTAAGGCATACACCGTCCTTAAGGCGGAAATGGAAATCTACGAAAAGGTTGTCAAGGTCGGTATCACCGATGAGAATGTGAAGGCGTACTTGTTAGAACTCGAACAAGAATTCTTCAACTTCACGGGCAGTGACACGAAGACGTTCAAGGACGGCGGTTATTACGGCACGGCGGTTGCAAACGAGGCTATGTACAATATGTACTCGTCCATGCGCACGCAATATCAATCTAAGCGCGACGGCAATGCACAAGCGTACGAAGGTGGCGGTGGTATATTCGGTTGGCTTGGCTCTGATACGACCAGCATGGTAGGCAACACGGCGGAAGCTTACGATTATATGTACGGTAATGGCACTAAGTATTCTTACGAAGATTGGCTCAAGAGTGACAACACCAGTTCGTACTACTTCGCAAACTTCTCGAAGACGGAAATCAATACGTATATGACCTATTTGGAAACGGCGATTGCATCCGTCAACGGCTTGCCTGAAAGCAACTCGATGAAGAAGGTATATCAACAGAAGATTCTTATCGAATCGTTGTTCCCTAGATTCGTCATTGCAAACGGTAACCATAGTAGCTACTGGTCGGGCGGTTTCAACCACTCTGGCAAGACTTACTGGACTGGTGACCTTGCTACGGTACGCACCGGCTTTAAGACGGATTGTACCAACCTTGGCATCACGTACTTTGAAGAACACGGCGCGATGAGTACCGTATTTACAAAGTGGGGCTTACAAGTTTCTTAACGTAAACTTAATAAAAAAGGCTTCGATTATTCGAAGCCTTTTTGCTTGGCGTTGACGGGAAAAATCTTTACAAAATCCGTTTACTTTTTAGGCGGTTTGTGGTATACTAATGTCGTAAACAAATGTTTGCGGAAAATCTCGAAGGGGGAAAGGACAATGGAATTTCAACTGCACGCGCCGTTTTCGCCGACGGGGGACCAACCGCAAGCCATCGAAAAGTTGACGGAAGGGGTATTAGACGGCGTCAGGACGCAGGTTTTGGTGGGCGTTACGGGCAGTGGTAAAACGTTTACTATGGCAAACGTCATCAAAAACGTCAATCGTCCCACGCTTGTGATTGCGCACAACAAAACGCTTGCCGCACAGCTTTGCAACGAGTTTAGGGAATTTTTTCCCAAAAACCGCGTCGAATATTTCGTTTCCTATTACGATTATTATCAGCCGGAAAGTTATATCCCGACGACGGATACGTACATTGAAAAAGACCTTTCTATGAACGACGAAATTGATAAGCTTAGAAACAGCGCAACTTGTTCGTTGATGGAAAGAAAGGACGTTTTGGTTGTGGCGTCCGTGTCCTGTATTTACGGTTTGGGCGCGCCTGAAGAATATTTTAGGCTGTCCATTTCTTTGCGACCTGGTATGGAGTGGGACAGAAACGATTTGATGCGCAAACTTATCGAGTTGCAGTACGCGAGAAACGACGTCGATTTCAAGCGCGCTACTTTCCGCGCGCGTGGGGATTCGCTGGAAATTTTCCCTGCGTCGAATTCGGAAGTGGCGATTCGCGTCGAGTTTTTTGGCGACGAAATTGAGAAAATCTACGAAGTGGAGGCGTTGACGGGCAATAAACTTAACGAGTTAAAGCACGTCGCGATTTTCCCTGCCAGTCAGTATGCCGTCGGCACGGAAAAATTGAAAAGCGCGCTTGCGATGATTGAAGAAGATTTGCAAGGCGAAGTGCGTGCGTTTGAGAAGGACGGCAAAATTTTAGAGGCGCAACGCTTGAAACAGCGCACCGAACACGACTTGGAAATGATGCGCGAAATCGGGTATTGCAGCGGCATTGAAAATTACAGCCGTTATTTTGACGGCAGAACCGTGGGCGAGCCGTCGTTTACGCTCCTTGATTATTTCCCTTCGGGCGAGTTTTTGGTGTTTATCGACGAAAGCCATATGACGATTCCGCAAATCCGCGCGATGTATCACGGGGATTTGTCAAGAAAGAAAAATTTGGTCGAATACGGGTTTCGTATGCAGGCGGCGTACGACAATCGGCCTTTGACGTTTGCAGAATTCGACGCGCGCGTTCCGCAAATGATTTGTGTGTCCGCTACGCCTGCGCCGTATGAATTAGAACAGGCTGGACAGCGCGTAGAACAGTTGATTCGACCCACGGGCTTGTTAGACCCGATTATCACCGTCAAGCCCACGAAAGGGCAAATTGACGACCTGTTGTCCGAAATTAAAACGGTTGTAAGCGGTGGGGGCAGGGTTTTGATTACCACGCTTACAAAGCGTATGGCGGAAGAATTGACCGATTATTTGAAAGAACACGCCGTCAAGGTAAAATATATGCACAGCGACATCGACACGTTAGAACGCGTGGACATCGTCAACGGCTTGCGCCTTGGCGAGTTTGACGTGCTTTGCGGTATCAATTTGCTCCGCGAAGGGTTAGACCTTCCCGAAGTCAAGTTGGTGGCAATTTTAGACGCGGACAAGGAAGGATTTTTACGTTCGGATACCGCGCTTATACAAACCATCGGACGCGCCGCGCGTAACAGCGAAGGCAGGGTGATTATGTACGCGGACGTCGTCACGGACAGTATGAAACGCGCCATCGGTGAGACGGAGCGAAGACGTCAAGTACAGTCCGATTACAACGAAAAGCACGGCATCGTTCCGAAAACGATTATTAAAGAAGTCAAGTCGTCTTTGAATATCACGAAAAAGAAGACGGCGGACGATATAAAAATGCAGGATATACCCGACGAAATTGAGAAACTGAAGGCGCTTATGAAGGTTGCCAGCGGTCAGCTTGATTTTGAAAGGGCGATTGAAATCCGCGAAAAGATTGCTCAGCTTAAAATGAAGTTAAGGCGTGCAGGGAAGTAAAAAAGCGGGAAGACCCCACCCGTGTACGCGTTGAAAAGGAAAAATATGAAGGAAAACATCGTAATTAAAGGCGCGAAAGAAAACAATTTGAAAAACGTGGACGTTACGATTCCAAGAAACAAGCTCACCGTCTTTACGGGGCTTTCAGGAAGCGGTAAATCCACTTTGGCGTTTGACACCATCTTTGCCGAAGGGCAAAGGCGGTACGTCGAAAGCCTGTCTTCCTACGCGCGTCAATTTTTAGGGCAAATGGAAAAGCCGGACGTCGAGAGCATTGAAGGGTTGTCGCCAGCCATTTCGATTGACCAAAAAACGACGTCGCGAAATCCGCGTTCGACGGTGGGCACGGTGACGGAAATTTACGATTATTTCCGTTTGCTGTTCGCGCGTATCGGCGTGCCACATTGTCCTAAATGCGGAAAGGAAATCCGTCGTCAAACGGTGGACGAAATTTGCGACAGAGTGCTTGCAATGGACGAAGGCAGTAAAATTCTCGTTTGCGCGCCCGTCGTCCGTGGCAGGAAAGGCGAGTACGCAAAGGAATTAAACGGTTACAAAAAAAGCGGTTTCGGTAGGGTGAAAATCGACGGCATCGTGTACGATTTACAGGAAGAAATTCGCTTAGAAAAGAATATCAAACACAATATTTCCGTCGTCGTGGACAGGCTTATCGTAAAATCGAGCATACAAAAGCGTTTGACGGACAGTTTGGAAACGGCGTTAAAGCTTGCAGAAGGCTTGGTCGTCATTGACGACGGCGAAACGGAAACGCTGTTTTCCGTCAACTACGCTTGCCCCGATTGCGGAATTTCTATGGAAGAAATCGAACCGCGCCTGTTCTCGTTTAACACCGTATACGGCGCGTGTCCCAACTGTTCGGGTCTGGGCGTTAAGCAGTTTGTCGACCCCGATTTGATTTGCCCCGACGTCACGAAAACCCTGCGCGAAGGCGCGATGAAGGTAACTGGGTGGAGCTTGGGCTCGAACTCGATGGCGCTTATGGAATTGTCGGCGCTTGCAAAAGCGTACAGGTTCTCGCTGGACGTGCCCGTCAAGGATTTGCCTGACGGCGTGTACGATATTTTGATGTACGGCGCTGACGAAAAAGTGGATATGCAGTATCAAACGCGTTCGTTTTCGGGCAGTTTCAAAAAGACGTGGGAAGGGTACGTCAACAACCTGCAAAGAAGGTACGCGACGTCGACTTCGGACGGCGTGAAATCGGAAATCGAACGCTTGATGCGTAGCGCGCCTTGCGACGCGTGCGGTGGCAGGCGTTTGAAAAAGGAAGCGCTCTCCGTCTACGTCGGCGGTAAAAACATCTTCGAACTTTGCGATATGTCCGTGAAGTCGGGGGCCAAGCGGTCTTAGGAAGACAACTCCATGGAACACCTCCTTGGCTCACAGAACGACATGGCAACGATCCGACTTCTTGCGACGCGTGCGGTGGCAGGCGTTTGAAAAAGGAAGCGCTCTCCGTCTACGTCGGCGGTAAAAACATCTTCGAACTTTGCGATATGTCCGTG
>JAZRDK010000098.1:0-11553 GCA_045660225.1 Candidatus Scatosoma sp. | reverse complement strand
GGAGTCGGGTCTTGCCGTGTAAAGATATTCAAACACGCAAAGCCTTTCGGGTGCGGTATTGCAATGTTCTTTAATCGAACGGATACCTTCTTTCGTGAACACGAGAATTTCGCCCGGCTCGATATCGCGGATATAGGTCGCGCTTACCGAACTCAACGCACACGTTTCACTGGAAATTACGTATTCGCCGTCGTTACGTTGACCGTAGGAAAGCGGATGCATACCGTTTACGTCGCGTGCCACAATCATTTTCTTGGGGGACATAATAATCAGCGAGTACGCGCCTTTAAGTTTGTACATCGCCTTGCAAACCGCTTCTTCAATGGACGAAGAACGGATGCGTTCTTTAATAATCACGGCGGAAATAATTTCGGCGTCGTTGCCCGTATGGAAAATTAAGCCGTCTAATTCCATTTCTTGTTTGAGTTCTGCACCGTTGACGAGTTTACCGTCGAGCGAGATTGCCATCCTGCCCTTGCTGTGGTTGACGACGATAGGTTCTGCATTGACTCTATCACGCGTATTCGACGTACCGTAACGGACGTTGCCCACCGCCATTTGACCAAGCCCTAAACCAGCCAAAACGCGTGGCGTAAACACTTCGTTGACAAGCCCAGAGTCTTTGTAGGAGTGGAACACGCCGTCGTCGTTGACTACGATGCCGGCGCTGGCTTGTCCGCGATGCTGAAGGGCGTACAACCCGTAGTAGATGCTGGAAGCGACCTTTGCCGTTTCCGTACCGAAAATGCCAAGTACTGCCATAACTTCTCCTTGTTCGTAGATTACAAAAGCGCCTGCAACGCTTCGTCGTCCGCGTTGATTTTCGCCTTCATATTTTCCTTGTATTCTTGCAAGCCCGTTGCAATTTCAGGGTACTTAATCCCCAAAATTTGCAAAGCGAGCAAACCTGCGTTTTCGCCTGCGTTTACACCGACCGTAGCCACGGGAATCCCTGCAGGCATTTGCACAATCGAAAGCAAACTGTCTAAGCCACCCATCATATCCGTCTTTACGGGAAGTCCGATAACGGGAAGCGTGGTAAGCGCGGCGATTACACCGCCAAGATGCGCCGCTTTACCCGCAGCGCAAATCAACACTTCCATACCCTTTTCGCGTGCCGTCGATGCAAATTCGTGCGCCTCGTCTGGAGTGCGGTGCGCCGAAATTACGCGAACTTCCGTTTCTACTCCGAATTTTTTCAATACGTTTACGGCAGGTTTTACCACGTCGAAATCCGACTTACTGCCCATCAAAATGCCTACTTTACACATATGCTTTCTCCTTACTTTTGTTTTGAAAAATTAAAAATGGAGCGCAAAACTATGCACTCCACCTTATTCTCTTGTTTTTAAGCCCAGCAAAACGACGCAAACCTTGCGTTTGCGCGTGAAAAACGTCTTATTTGCACCGTATTTTTCACTCGTTCGTACTTCCATCGTAAAGACCTCGTCGTCATTGGTTACGTCTATCTTGAATTGCCTACCGTTGCCTTACTACATTATTATAGCAAAACTTTATTAAAAAGGCAATACCACGACGGAAATTTTTTCGATTTTTTTTGCTTTGTTATTTTTTCACAAAATCACAGAAAATAATGTTATTTCTTGCGAACGGCGACGATATGCAAACAGCGGAGTTTTGCGTAGGAATAATCGGTCAACGGACGCAAGAAGGCGTCGTACGAGTGCGCGGCGACAAGCGGTGTTCCGTTTTGTGCAAAACCCACGACGACAGGCGTATGATAAAAATCACCCGTTTCCCTTCCAAGTTGAACGAAATCACCAAGGCGTAGACCGCCAAGCTCGACTTCTTCCGCGTAAGGACCTAAACCGTCGCCTATCCCTTCGGCATTGCCGACAAGGAAGTTGTAAAAGTATTCTACGCCCGTCCATGACGCCGTCCTATCCGACGCCGAACGATAAAACCAACCGAAAACCGGGGTGTCGTTCATAACGTTGCTACCTGCAAACAGGCATTGTGAGGCAAAGTTGGTGCAATCGCCACCGATGCCGTCGAAATTGAAATAATTTGGGTTTCGGGAAAACGCCCAGCGCCTTGCATAGGCAACCGCCCTTTCCCTGTCGTACGGAACAATTTGCATACTGCAATATATGCGCCGAAAATTTTCCGTGTGAATTTTCAAAAATGTATTGAATTTTTGGATGGAATATGTTATAATACCAAAAAAATTGGCTTACGCCGTGAAGGAGAAATGAAAATGGAAAACTATATCATTTGCAACTGTAAGCAGGTAAGTTATACCGATATTGAACACGCCCTTGAAAACCACAGCAAAATGGAAGACGTTTTGGAAGTGTTTAACGACGTACAACGCATCACGCATTGTTCGACGGGGTGTGGCGGTTGTCACGATAAGGTGCTTGACGTTATTTCTCAAATTATGATGGCTTAAACGCCCATATAACGGCACCAGGTACGAGTTGAATAAAAAAAGACGGCGTTTTTCGCCGTCTTTTTTTTGTCTAAATATCAATAAAACGTTGCAAGTTGTTCTTCCGGTGGCGTCGATACGATGACTTTTTCCGCCACCAAAACAGGTCCTTTACCCTTATAAATACGGTGTTTTTTGAATTCCACTTTCGCCGTAACGGAAATCCAGTCCCTTGTTTCTAATTGCATTTCATACGGCAGTTCGCAGGCAACCCCGCAATATTCGATGTCGTCTGCACAGCAGGTCATTACGTGTCTACCAACCACCAAATCTTTATCGCCCAAACGCTTATCGCGCGCAACGATGCCCTTGAATTTTACCGTTTTGCCGATATAGTCTTCCAAATTTTCGGTAAGGTCACGATAGAAAAACGCGTAGTCCTTGTCTTCAATCACAACGACGGGTGCGTCGACGTCAAAGGGCAACGGGTCTTCTATATCGTCGAAATCCGCCCTACCGTCCGCGCGTTCGTAGACGATGTCCGTCCTGCGCGAAATACCGCGGACAACCTTGTGAAGCGCCATTTTGTCCATCGCGTCTTCATAGCGGTTAAACACGACGAGCTGAGCGTTTTGAATTTTGTCAAACACGAGTTGGCGCATATTTGCGTTGTAGGTAAGGAAGGTTTTCGCGTCGAAGAACGTCATGATTTGGTTTATCATCCAGCCTTCGGGCATAGCGTTGAACAAATCTTCAAGCGCCCACATACCGTTGTATTCCACCACGATTCTATCCGCGCCGTGTTCTAATTGCAATTTTGTAAGATACTCTTCCGTAAGCGTAGCTTTCTCTTCAATTTGCACGAAATCGACGTTTTCCGCGTCGTGGAAACGAATCGTTTCATATTCTTCAATCCCTTCTTCGCAGACGATAAGTAGCGTCTTTTCGCCCGAAGAAAAACGCGGGTCTTCTAACGTTTCTTGAATAAATTTCGTTTTGCCCGATTCTAAAAAGCCTAAGAATAAGTATACGGGCGTTTCCGCAGGAAGTTTGCGTTTCATATTTTTCTCCTTATACGTTAAACAACGCTTTCAACGCGTCTTCGTTCAAATGACAACCGATTACACAAAGTCTGCCCGTTACGCCCGCCTTGCCTTCGCGTACGTCGGGTTCTTCAGGGACGTAGTCGAAATGAATCCAGCCTTCGTTTCCTGCGACAATCCCTTTCGCACGGAGCACCGTGCCGTACGTATCCGCACAGGAAAGCGCGCGGAGCGCGTTTTCAATCTCTCCCTTCGTGTAACGCTTTGCCGTTTCCACGCCCCAACTGGTAAACACTTCGTCCGCGTGGTGGTGATGAGCGCCGTGCTCGTGGTGGTGTTCGTGGTGTTCATGACAAGTACAATGTTCGTCGTGACACTCGTGTTCGTGATGGTGGTGTTCGTGATGTTCACAACACCCATGTCCGTGTTCATCGTGATTATGATGGTGATGGCAACCACAATTCGGGTCGTCGCACTCATGCTCGTGATGGTGGTGTTCGTGGTGATGGTGATGGCAATCGCAATGCTCGTCGTGGCACTCGTGGTGGTGTTCGTGGCGGTGTACCGTTTCCTTTTCCAAGGCCTTTAATTCTTCCGCCAAAGACTGTTTACCTTCAATCGCGTTTAACAGCGTTTTGCCGTCTAATTCATCCCATTCGGCGCTAACGATAGTCGCGCAAGGATTTTTCGATTTCAAAAGCGCAACCGCCGTTTCCACTTTTTCTGAAGAAACGCCGTGCGTATGCGAAAGCACGATACAGCTTGCGTGTTCAACCTGGTCGCCGAAAAATTCGCCAAAGTTTTTCATATACATTTTGCATTTTGGCGCGTCAACTACCGTACAAAACGCGTTAAGCCGTGCGCTTTCCAAGCCCGCGTTTTTCACCGCCTTAATCACGTCGCTGAGTTTACCAACACCCGACGGTTCAATGACGACGCGGTCGGGGTTGTATTCTTTGGCAACCTTCGACAAAGCCTTCGCAAAATCGCCCACGAGCGAACAGCAAATGCAACCAGAATTCATTTCCGTAATATTCACGCCGGCTTCTTCCAAAAAACCGCCGTCGATACCAATTTCGCCAAACTCGTTTTCAATCAAAACGACTTTTTCGCCTGCGTACGCTTCTTTGATGAGTTTTTTAATCAAGGTCGTTTTCCCTGCGCCCAAAAACCCCGAATACACGTCTATTTTCATGCTACACCTCTTTTCTCTTTGGTTATTTATACCGCAATTTTTTTGCGTTAAAACTTAAAAAGCCCAAGTTCCGTTTTTGAAAATTTGCACGCGTTCACCCGTTTTTGTGATACCGACGATGGACGTATCCCTTGCGCCTATCATAAAGTCGACGTGAATCATACTGTCGTTGATTCCGCGCGCCTTACACTCTTCGTCCGTGTAGTTTTCAAAGCCTTTCAAGCACTCGTTAAAGCCGTGCCCCACGGCAAAATGGCAACTTGCGTTTTCATCGAACAACGTATTAAAGAACAAGACGCCCGTTTGGTTGATAGGCGATTCGTAAGGAATCAACGCGCACTCGCCAAGCTTGCCTGCGCCATCGTCCATCGACACCATTTTCTTTAAGAGTTCTTCGCCTTTTTCCGCCTTCGCTTCTACGACTTTTCCGCCACTAAAACGGAGCGAGAAATTGTCAATGACTTCGCCCATATACGAAAGCGGTTTCGTTGAATACACAATGCCTTCCGCAGCGCCTGCTTTGGGAGAAGTGAACACTTCTTCCGTCGGAATATTCGGATTAAAAACACCGCCTTGGAGCGTCTTTTCTACACCACCCGTAAACACGCCGTCTTCCAACAGCTCGACGGTTAAATCCGTGCCGTTCGCACTCTTGTATTCCAAATATTGTAACCCAAGGGAGTTGAGATATTCCGAACGCGCGCGAAGGTCTGCGTTGTGTTCTTCCCAAGCCTTTACAGGGTCGTCCCCGTCCGCGCGCGACGCCGTCAAAATTGCCTGCCACAGTTTTTCTTCCGCATCCGCTTCCGTCAGCGTGGGGAAGATTTTCTTCGCCCAAGCCCTACCAGGTACGGCTGCAATGCACCATTGATGCCTGTTTTCAAGCGCTTGTCTAAACGGTTTTACCTGCGGATACAACGCCTGGCGGACACGGCTCATCTTCTCCTGGTCGACGCCGTTCATACCGTCTGGGTCTTCCAATTCAAGCCAAAGCCTGCACGCGTAATTTTCCGCCTTGTACGCCCATTTCGACTGTACCCAAGGCAACATTTTAGACAACGATTCTTCCTTTCTATAGCACGCGGAAAGTTTTTCCACGGGCTGATGCGACCACTCGACGAAAACGTCGCTTGCGCCCGCTTTATAACACTCTTCGACCACTTGCGTAACGAAGTCGGGTTGGTCAAGCGCACAGGCGATAAACACCTTTTGGCCAGGTTGCACGTTTAAGCCGATTTTGACAATCAATTTTGCATAGTTTTGCAATTTTACTTTATCCATATCTCTCCCCTTAAAGTTGCTTTTTCAAAATATCCATCGCGTAGGAAACGGCGCGTTTTACACCGCCTTCTTCAAACGGAATCGCCAAGTTTGCGGTGCGCAAAGCGTCCTTGTAACCAAGCGAGCCACCGATTTCACAAAGCTTTTGATAATCCTTCCAGCACGCGGATTTATCCATCGCCATTTTCTTCTTGAATTCTAACGCGCCCATCGTCGTCAACGTGTAGTTGATGTAATAGAACGGGTAATGATAAATATGCAACTTATGATACCACCAACCGCCCTTTTCAAAGAAGGCGTTGTCTTCCCCGTAGTCGCGCCAGGGCATATACTTTTTCTCTAAATCGCGCCACACCGCCGTCCTTTCGTCGGGGGTTAAGTTCGGTTGCTCGTAAACGATATGCTGAAACTCGTCCACGGCAACCCCGAACGGCACGAAGGTCAATACTTCTTGCAAGTGCTGGAAACGGTATTTGTCCGCCCTGTCGCCGAAGAAAAGTTCTGCGTACGGATACGCAAACTGCTCCATTGCCATCGAGTGGATTTCCGCAATATCCGTAGGCTCGCTCCAAAGCGCCTGCAACGGCTGGGTCCGCATCGCGACGTAGCCTGCAAACGCGTGCCCCATTTCGTGCGTCAATACGTCGACGTCGCCCGTCGTGCCGTTGAAACACGAATAGACGAACGGCGCTTTATAATCGTTTAACGTCGTCATATAACCCGTGGACGCCTTGTTGGGCTTATTGTCCAAATCCATAAGGTCGTGTTCAATCATATAATCGATAAACTCGCCCGTTTCCTTGCTCATATCACGGTACATTTCTTGGGCGCGTTTAACAAGATATTCTCTACCACCGACGGGTACGGCGTTGCCGTCCAAGAATATCAGTTGTTCGTCGTAGAAACGAATTTTATCTACGCCGATACGCTTTGCCTGCGCTTTGTAAAGCGCATCGCAAAAGGGCACGATTTCTTCCAAAACCTGACGTCTAAATTGCGCCACGTCGTCCTTACCGTAATCAAGCCTGCCCTGTTGCATATACCCAAGCGGAATAAAGTTTTCAAAACCCATATTCACGCCCATTTGATGACGGATTTTTACCAATCGGTCAAAAATTTCGCCCAGTTCTTCGTCGTTCTTTTCAAAAAATTCCGCGTATTTTTTCGCCGCGTTTTTACGGACTTCACGGTCGGGGTCGGAAAAATATTTCATAATCCCGTACAGGTTGTGTTCTCCGCCGTCGAACTCAATTTTGCAAGTTGCCGTCAGTTTTTGATAACGGGTCGTCAACTCGTTTTCTTCCTGCATTAAGGGCACGTTTTTTTCCACGAAGGAATCCGCCTGCAACTGTACGGATTTCAAAAACTGCGTGCCGTATTCCTTGTCAATATCCGCCCTAAACGGCGAACGAAGGAGCACCAAATTGAACGCCTGCGCGTAAGACATCAGCTCGGGATACGCGCGGTTCACGTACGCTTCTTCCGCCTCGTAAAACGGGTCGCTGGTGTCGACGGTATGACGAATCGTCGCCACCGTCGCCATCGTGTTGATTTTAGACGAAAACGTTTCTTCTTCCAAAATGCAAGCACGCACGTCCACGTAGGTTTTCGCGTTTTCTACGCGCGCGCAAAGCGTTTCGTACAAAGCCTTCGCTTCGTCGAAATTAGGACGAACGTATTCAATTTCAGAAAAGGTTGTAAACTGTTTCATCTCGTACCTGCCCCCGTCTTATCCGATTAAATCGTAGTTTACCGTCGTATAGAAAAGACGACGAATTTCGTTGTCGTCACGCGTTTGGCTAAGCGCCCACATCAGTTTCGTGATGATGCTCTCGTACGTCATAGAATAGCTTTCCAAAAGGTCGAAACGGTTTTTCAAGCCCCTGCCCACGCGGTATACGTTCATGTCGCTACCTTCCTGTTGCACCTGCGTCGTAACGACGAGCGTCTTACCCTTACGTTCCCAACTTTCAATGATTTCATAAAAGCCGTAGTAGTCGCCTTCGGGAATACCGCCCGTGCCGTACCCTGAGAGCACGACGGCGTCGTGGCAACGGAAATACGCGTCCAAAATTTCGCCCTGCACGCCAGGGGTCAGCGTCAAAAGCCCCACCTTTGCGTTGAGCGATAGATAATATTCAGGCTTGTCCTGTTTTGGCGTTTTGATATACTGCACGATTTTCCCGTCGCGAATTACGCCAAGATTAGGGAAATCGACGCTGGTAAACGCGTTGAAACTTTTCGTGCGGATTTTTTTCGCTTTCGTCCCCGCAATCACTTTGCCCTGAAAGACGATGACGACGTCCGACGCGTCGTCCGACGACGCGTACAAAAAACTGTCGCGAAGGTTGATGCGCCCGTCCGTATCTTCCTTGTCAATCGGCTGTTGCGAGCCCGTGAAAACAATCGGCTTAGGCGAGTGTTGTACCATATACGAAATCATCGACGCGGTATACGACATCGTGTCCGTACCGTGACAAACGACAAACCCGTCAAATTCGTCGTATCTATCGTGAATTTCTTTGGAAAGGCGCACCCAATGTTCGGGCGTGACGTTGGTGCTGTCAATATTGAAAATTTGCGTAGCCGACGGCTCGCAAAAATCAAAAATTTCAGGGACGCATTTCAACAACTCACTTGCCTGCATTTGTGGGGTCAAGCCGTCTTTACCAGACTGCGATGCAATCGTACCACCCGTTGCAATCAGCAAAATTTTCTTTTTCATATCTTGCACCTTATCCTTCGATTTTCCTGCGCACGTAGTCGCCCAAATGCAACTGGTACGGGCATTTGACTTTATAAATTGCCTGCACAAGTTTCGCATCGTCGACGTTTTCGCCGTTTTCGCCCTTCATTTCGTCTACGACAAACGTTTTTCCAAACGTCGAATCGGGCGAAAGAATTTCTAAAACGTCGCCCTTTTTGAAACGGTTTCGCATTTGTAACGTCGCAAAGCCGTCTTCCATACCAAGCACGTCGGCAACGTATAAATAATTTCCTTTCGACTGACTGTCGTCGTAGTTCACCGTTTGGTTGTTTTTACCCAGCGCGTACGCCGTCGTGTATTCTCGATGCGCGACGTTTAACAGTTCTTCTTCGCAAAGCGAAAGCGGTTTTCCGTCCATCGCCATACGGTAGGCGTTGATGACCGTCGCCAAGTAATAACCGCTCTTCATCCTGCCTTCAATCTTAAATGAACAAATACCTGCCCCTTCCATTTCCTGTAAATAGGCAAGCATATTCAAGTCTTTACTGTTCAAAACGTACGCGCCTTTGTCGTCTTCTTCCAGCGTCAAAAACGCGGAATTTTGTTTCGGCGAGTCCACCGCCCGCATTTCGTATTTCCACCTGCACGCCTGCACGCAAGCACCGCGGTTGGAAGAGCGCCCGTCCAAGTAATCAGACAACAAACAACGTCCGCTGTACGAAATGCACATCGCGCCGTGCACGAAGGCTTCGAGCTCCATTTCAGGCACGAAATCGTGTATTTCCGCAATTTCTTTTAAGGAAAGTTCTCGTGCCAAAACGACGCGCGAAACGCCTTGTTCTTGCCAAAACTTTACCGAATATTTATTCGTCGTGTTTGCCTGCGTAGAAAGGTGCAATGGAAGGTTGGGTGCAACCGATTTCGCGAAATAAATTGCGCCAGGGTCGCTGATAATCGCGCCGTCAACACCAACTTTTTCCAAGAAAACGAAGTAGTCTTTCAAAAGGGCGAAATCTGCGTTGCGCGCAAACACGTTTGCCGTTACGTAAACCTTTTTGCCCTTGCCGTGCGCAAAAGACACCGCGGAAGAAAGCTCTTCTTCCGTGAAATTGTCCGCAAACGTTCTAAGCGAAAATTGTTTCCCGCCAAGATATACCGCATCTGCGCCGAAATGTAACGCCGTTTTAAGTTTTGCATAATTGCCGGCAGGCGCTAAAAGTTCCGCTTTCATACTTTTCTCCCGTAAAATCAGTTCTCTTTGGGCTCATATACGGACAACGCTACGCCGTCGCCCACGTCCAAAACGGACGTTTGCAGGTCGGCATCCGACGTGACCGTATGCAAATAGGACAACAGCTTGTCCACGATGGAGTGGCGTTTTTGCGGGGTTGGAACTTCACCGCTGACCCAACCGTACAACAATACGTCGTCCGCAAACAAAACCGCGCCCTTTCGCATTAGACGCTTTAAGTCGAATAAATATTTTTCATACTGCGCCTTCGGTCCGTCTAAAAAGACGAAATCAAATTCCCCGTCCATCATCGCAATAATCTCGCCTGCGTCACCCAGGTACGCGTTGACGCGCCCTTCTACGCCGAATTTTGCGAAGTTTTGCTTGGCTTCTACATAGCGTTCTTCTTCCAATTCAATCGTTGTCAATTTGGCGGTGGGCAATTTTTTAAGCATTGCCACCGACGTCAAACCTACCGCCGTGCCGATTTCTAAAATTCGGCTGGGTTGCGCCATAGAAAGCGTAAGCAAAAGGAAATTCAAAGTTTCGTCGTCCGCAACCGGGATTCCGCGCGCAAGTGCGTCTTCGCGCAAGGCTTGAATTTCGGGGTCAATATTCGATTTTACCAAAGATGCGGTAAATTTCATCACGTTTTCCTTTATACGTCCAAAACCGAAACGACGATTAAGGGCGCTTGTTTCGTCTTTTTGTAGAAATAGTTTTTCAAGGCTTTTTTGACGTGTGCAATCAATTCGGCCTTGTTGCCGTTTTCATAATCGTACCCGTCAACGGCACGACAAACGACGGCGTACATTTCCGCCTCCGTTTCGCCTTCCGCAAACACACAGCCGTGCGATTCGATGACGGGCGCGTTGATAACGTAACCGCCCGTTACCGCCAACGCAATGGTAAATACGCCGTCCGCGGACATCTTTAATCTGTCCTTCATAACTTCGCTTGTGCCGTAGTCTTCCACGCCTTCGCCATCGATTAGACGCGTACCTGCCTGCACGTTTTCGCCTAATTTCAAGGATTTTGACGTCAATTCCACGCAGTTTCCTATTTCGGGAATCAACACGTTTTGCGACGGCACGCCAAGCGCTTCCACAAGTTGGGCGTGGCGTTTCAAATGACGGTATTCGCCGTGCACGGGGATAAAGAATTTAGGGTTTAACAAGGAGAGCAAAATTTTATGTTCTTCTTGGCAAGCGTGTCCGGAAACGTGGATTTTTTCCAAGCTTTCGTAGACGACGCGCGCACCCTTTTTATACAGGTTGTTGATGACACGGTACACCATTTTCTCGTTGCCGGGAATCGGGTTAGCGGAAATGATAATCGTGTCGTTTTCGCCGATGACAACGCGGTTGAAATCCCCCGACGCCATACGCGTCAACGCGCTCATCGGTTCGCCTTGAGAGCCCGTGGAAAGTATCAAAAGCTCTCCATCGAACAAGTTTTTCGTCTTCTCTACGTCAATTAGAACGCCTTCGGGAATTTTCAATTCGCCGATTTTACAAGCCGCTTCCACGACCTTGAACATACTGCGTCCAGACAGCGCAACTTTACGGCGATATTTCACCGCCAAATCGATGATTTGTTGCAAGCGGTGCACGTTGGACGCGAACGTCGCGATAATCAAACGGCGGTTTGTGTTTTCCGCAAACAAGTGGTTCAGCGTCGCGCCAACCGTCGTTTCGCTCATCG